>CAJWGB010000070.1 GCA_913031625.1 uncultured Planctomycetaceae bacterium
GTCAATTCCATGATGTCCAAACGCTCCCAATCGCTCTCGTATAAATACACGAGGCCAGTCACCAGGGTCAGAAAAGCAACAAGGAATAAGGGCGCGGCAACCATGTGAAGGTGACGTTTTGAAGACACCACGTAGACAGGGTGACATCGCAACTGCTCCCCTAGTATTAACGCCCAGTTGGTCATAAAATGGACCACTACAGCGGCAACACCGACACAGGCAATCCCGAGCAATGTCCACCCGAGTACGGAGATTGGGACGTCGAGTTTCACAGCGTTAATCAGAACAGCCAGAGAGCAGATGCCAAACACAGCCGCGTGGCCAATCCCATAAAGGTCCAGCTGACTCGCCTGGAAGTAAGCAATCTTTGGATCTCTGGAATCGTTTAACGATGGAATCAGCGACTCCAACAGCGATCCCGGAAACGAACAGGGGCGTTCAGCTTGTTCCGAGCTCCTCTCCCCGGAAGCCGAAGGTTGTTTCTTCGCTTTCCTTACTCTGGATGTGAGCGGTGGTGACTCAAACTCAAAACCGCCGTCATGGTTTTCGACGGGAAAAGAAACTTCATTAGAGAAAGCCGGCTCCTGCGCGAAGTTCACCCAACTCAACTCGCTGAGTGGGCGCCACGGACCTTCAGGACTGGTCGCGATCAGATTCATTGGGCCCCAACTGTCCGGCATCGACCGCCCTCTGAATAAACGAGCGTTGTTTGACTTCGTTTACCCGTTCACTGTTTGCTTTCTTTACCCACAGCGCCATAGTGGTCGTTCTCTAATTTTGACATTGATTATAACGAGAGTTGAGTGTTGGAGTACTTGATGGCGAAGTAAGTAATCAAGGTGAAATGCTGAAGACTCTCCAATTTTGCTAGGGGGCCAGTCTTAAGATGCTGAACCTCCCGAAAGAGACGGTTTTGCGGTTACTTATTGCTGCCAATTCTGCACTTAAGGGCACCTCCCGTTTAGCCAAAAAACAAACAATTCCCCAAGATCTGTGTCCGAATTTCTCTCGCCACTTCTCTCCTTGAGGTCACTCAAAACGAGAGAAATCATGCGGCGCCTGGGCCGTGCTGAAACATGTCCCTACGATCGTCAATGTTGTCCACTACATCAATCACTATGTCAGACGCGGCTGTCTGTGCGGACAGGATTCCGTCAGTGGCAGGAACTTTGAACACCGCCGCGGTTGGATTCGGGCGAGATCAACGAATGCAGGGACCTACCCCGCTCTGAAGAGCAAACATACACGCTCACTTTAGCGTTCGCGCATCAAAAAACGCTGGTCCGATTGACCAGCGTTTTCCTGAGTCGGGACGACATGATTCGAACATGCGACCTCCTGCTCCCAAAGCAGGCGCTCTAGCCAGGCTGAGCTACGTCCCGTTTGATTGTCAGCGAATGAAGGACGCGTGAATCCCAGGAGGATTCGCGCATTTATCTTTACTCGCGAGGGCGGGAGTCTAGTCCGCGAATCCGGGCGATTCCAGTCAGAGTTCGCAGAAATCTCAGGTCGCGGGCAGCCCGTTCTCATCCCAGGCGGGAAGTTGACGAATTCACCGGAACTGAGTGGCAGAAATTGCCGCTCGCGGACCAGCCTGTGAGACTGGAACAACGCAGGTGGCACTGGCGTTTCCGGTCTGGCGAACATGTCAGCTGCATCGAGAGCCGGCTGGGACTGCCCCTCGCCATGTGACCCACGAGAAAAACAGGCGAATACTCTGCACGTGAACTCGACTGTTGGGAGTTCTGACGGATTCCACGCCCGATCTAAGTCTTCCGACGACAACTGCGGTCCATATTCATTCCCCCGAGCGGCTGTCTCATGGAGATTCTGCGGGCCTGAATCTTCTTCCTCAGGACGGCCAAAACACGGTTTGCACGAGACGTTCCATTCTGGTTGGCTGCCTGGAGAGCTGCATTCATGGCCTTCTGCAGGTTAACCATGTCCTTGCGGTAACTCTCAAACTCACGACGCACCGTATCAAGGTCGGACGTCGCGGCACGGGGTTTGACGACCTGATTGTATTGCTGCTCCATCCAGTTTCGTTTTCCAGCAGCGCTCGTCATCCCGATATCGAAAGCCTTTACCTCGCGATGACATCTGGCCCCAAGATCGCGAACCCAGCGGCGCGCGTCGTGCCATGCGTCTCGATCTTCCCGGTCCGCCGCGTTTCGTTCTTCCGGCGTCAGGTCGCGGTCCAGCTTGCCAAGGGTCCCCACCATAGATGACAGCTTCTGCCGTAGACCGGCCATTTGTCGCTCCATCTGAATTGCGGTCCGCCAGGATGCCTCTATTCGATCGTACATGGTGCCGGATTCAAGGTCTGCGTCAGAGACGTCATCGAAGTCGTCTGGCTCTCCTGCTGCATACGTCGCCTGCACCGGCATCTGAGCCATGGGTATCTGCATGGGCACCTGCATCATGGGAGTCGCCATGGCCATTTCCTGCACGGCCACCATGATCTCAGGGTTCCCTCCGGGCTGGACTGGAGGAACTGGCTGACCAAACCAACCGGCCGCTGCAGCAGCCGGTTGCCACTCCGAGCCGAACAGCGACACGCTCTGAAACTGTTCCATCGGAATTCCGGCCGACTGCAACAGGTCGATGACGGTAAAGGGAAATCCCCCTGGATAGACACTCTGCAGCTCAGGAGGGATAGCAAACGTCACTCCCGCAGGCAGATTAGCCGGTCGAAACCATGCCCAGACAGACAGCCCCGGAATTCGGAGGATAGGCAGTGGTTCCCACTGAGCGGATGGTTGACGCTGGGAAAAACTGATCTGCACGGCGAACCTGAATTGTGACCAGAAAGTTGGCGACACACGTCGATACTGAACACACGCAGACTTAGTTTAGTCTGGCTCATCGCCCTCAGCCCCGAACTCCATTGGAAAAATCGGCGTCAGACCGAATAATGGGTCCATTGACAGACAATTCACCGCCGCGTCTGGTGTTTATTCCGGCAGTTTCCTGTTCAAAATCTCCTGCGAGGCTGGCTCATGCGTTACTGGTTCCCGCTCTGTGTGATCGCTCTTGTGTGTTCGGTGGTGGACGCCCAGTCAGTTCAGAATGGTCGGCAGGGCCAGAATGCACGTCGAGGTCCGGCACGCAGTGGACAGCCTGTTCAACAGTCAGGTGGTTTTCAACGCCAGACGCAGCCGTCTCAGACGCAGTTCGGCAGCCAACCGGGAAACAGAGTTCAGAACGGGCAACGCGGACAGAGTGGTCGCGGCCAGCAGCAAACCGGCGGCGTTCAGATTCGACGCTCAAATCGAGAAGAGCAGAACGCGACACGTGAATTTACAGTCAACGCGCTGCGATTTGATTTCAACGGTGATCGTCAGCTGGCAGCCAACGAACTGCAGAACATGTTTGTGTTCCTTGCGACGCAGCAGAATCAGGCGATTGGCCCATACGTGAATGGTGGCTATCGGCGACAGCTCAGACAGCGTCTGCTCGGTAATACGGGATACGGACGTGTAGGAGGCTTTCAGACGACTACAACGACGACAACAATCGGGCCGGCAGTCCAGGGCGTTGCTATTCAGCGAGCTGTACAGGTTTTTCTTCAACTGATCCTGCAGTTCGATCTGAATAATGACGGTATGCTCAGTCAGGCAGAACTCATGCGGTTTGCTCAGACCTTATTGCAGAACGACATGAGTCTCGTGAACGCATCCAACCAAGCGCGTAATCGAGTGGGGATGACGACGACAACAACCACCACCACACGGACCAATCGCAACAGTGGATTCAACAACAACCTGCCGATCAATTTCATCACCGGTTCGATTCCGTTGAACTCACCCAGCACCGGACGTGGAGGTCGAGGTGATCGTGATGGAAGCCGTCCGGGTGGAGGACGCGGTGGAGCACCGAGCGGAGGCGGCCAGAATCCAGGCGGCGGTAGAGGCATTCCAGGCGGCGGTGCTGGAGTTGGTGGTGCAGGCAGCGGCGGAGCTGGAGGTACTGGCAGGGCCAATTGAGTTCGCGGGGCGAATCTCACCCTGCAAACAGCGACACAGACGCTTCGCGGGACGTGAGCCGTCACCATGACCGGATCTGCTGCGTTTGATGCACTCTACAGCGATCTCCCCTACAGGAATGTATGTCCAGCAGAAAAATGCTTCAGCATCCCTGTGTAAGGTCGTGGATCACAGTTTGATCCCGATGCTCTGAATGCCTTTTTCCGTGCCTCAGAACAAATCATTGATACACAACTGGCTCTCATGGACGAGGTCGACAGCTGCATGGACGAAGAGTCTGTCGAACACACGAACGATCAGCGGAGGCAGGATCAGTCGTGCGGCGACTGGTGCAATGAGCGAACGGTCCGAGCTCACCGTGCCCGGCTACAGTGCCGGCACCTAGGCGGCCTTTGATTCCTGATGTTCCTCGATCAGCTGAGCCACAAACCGCTTCGCATTCAGGTGTTCGTTTGCGTAGGAACCGACCTTTCGGATTCGGTCTGAAACATACCGGGCTCGAAAGTGATACGTCAGAGCGTTCGCTCGACCGAGATCTTCCAGCGTTCGGGCAGCATTGCGTTCATCGACTCTCAGCCCACCTTCCCCGGTATGCTGGAACAGCATCTGGAGATTGGTGTCCTGATCATCCCCGAAGATCTCACGCAGTCGAAACCCACAGGACTCAACAAGACATTGCAGAGTGCTGGGGACAAAGTTGTGAATATGAGCCGTATGGAACAGCCGACTGCGGCGGGCAAACGGAGCCTGCAGGTTAGGGCATTCCACATAGAACATGCCTCCCGGCTTCATCAGCTTCGCAATACGCTCCACAGATGCTCGCGGTGACGGCAGATGTTCAATGACGTGGATCAGCAATACGGCATCAAACTGCTGTTCACAGGGCAGGTCTTCGAGCGCTTTGGACTCAACGGTCGTACCCAGATTGCTCTTCGAGTAATTGAGAAATTCGCCACCAGGATCGATTCCCTCGGCCTGAAAACCGGCCTCTTCGAAGACCTTTACCGTACAGCCAATGCCCGCACCGACTTCCAGCAGCCGGCTACCAGCTTCAAGTAGTGGTGAGACCTGACGGCAGATTCGCTGCCCGTTCTTCCATGCACGCATGACCCGACGAACTCCCGGCGTCCGCTCTCCGTTATAAGCTTCACGATAGCCGCCAGAGTAGAATTCGAGCAGCTCCTGCTGACTCGGTACGACGGCATGTCGGACCAGTCCACATCGAGAGCACATCACAGTCGTCAGTGGATTTCCGTCCCTGTCACGATCGCCAATCTGCTGAAACTCCGTCCCGTTGCACAGGTCACATGATTGTAGGTCCATGATTCAAACTCCCTTTTGGTTCAATGACACCAGCATCCCTGAGGTGTCATGCGGCCTGCTTTCTGTGTTGAATTCGCGACTGCAACAATCCACGCTGCAGAATTTCCCGGGCACAGCGTTGCGCCTCTGATTCCCGACAATCTGGACGAGGAATCGTGCCCGTCGTCTGCCAGTCGCGGAACCGCACTGCCAGTCCCAGATCAAGGATCTGTTGAACGCATTTGACAGCTCGATTGCGGCGTTTCACTTCAAGCTCAATCACGCCCGTTCGAGCTCCGGATGTCACTGACTCTGAGAGCATCGAGATACTGTCAGCGGTCACCCACACGTGTTCACACTGCCGAAACTGTTCGTCCAGCCAGCCGGGAGGAGCATCATCCGGCGTGACCACTGTGACGGCATTCGACTGAGGCAATCGAGATAAAAAATCCTGAGGCGTTCGGCGAGATGAGGCAATCAGCCAGTCGCGGCCCGGCGTTACCCGCAACAGCGAACTGATTTGCTGTTCGACGGACTCACTGTTCCATTGAGTATGCCTGCACGGACCACCCAGTAGAATCAAACCTCTGTTTGAATCCTGGCGATCGCTGTAGCGACTGCTGTTCAGCACACCACGAGTCAGAAACACGCCCGCAGGCACTGATCGAAAGTTGTACACATCCGGCACGAGACAAAGATCAAACAGCCCCATTGGCAGTGAGGGCTTCATCAGCACGACAGAGGGGCTGCTGAGTCGCCGACTGAGGGACAACAGCCCCACGTGCGTCCGGTGGCCGGCTCCCACGATCAAATCAGGAGTTGAGACCGGGAGTCTGTTTCGTGAACGCAGGGCAATCGTGATCGACTCAGCTCGGCTGCTAATCTCAATCTGCTTTTCCTGAATCGGCACAAGCTCAGCAAGTGCTTCCAGCAGACCTCTCACCTGGTTGCGGTGCCCCGGTCGTGAATCCAGCACAGACCAGACCGTGAAAGGTGCTTCGCTCTCTGAGAATTCAGAAGTCATGCCGCCTCCCGGTCGGGCGACGCGGCCTGAGCACCAGCTGTAGACAATCGACGATAGGTCTCACTGGATTTCAACAGGTCTTCGTGCGTGCCGGACGCAGAAATCTGTCCCTGTTCCATTACAACAACCCGGTCGACAAGGTCGAGGAATGACCGGCTGAGAGCATGCGTTATGATGAAGACTGTTCGGCCATGACTGAACTCTTTCAGCGCGCCGTGGATCAGATCTTCGCTCTCGGCGTCGATCGCGGACGTCGCCTCATCCAGAATCAGAATCGCCGGATCACGCAGAATAGCCCGAGCAAGTGCCAGTCTCTGTCGCTGCCCCCCCGACAGTTTACGGCCGCCTTTTCCAACTTCCGACTGAACACCGTCCGGAAGCATCTGCACAAAGTCCCATGCGTGTGCCCGCTTCGCGGCTTCTTCGACGCCGTCAGCATCTGCCTCCAGATTTCCGTACTGAATGTTCTCAAACACCGTGTCGTCGAACAGCATCGTCTCCTGACTCACGATGCCAATCTGGCTTCGCAGATCCTGAGTGCTGTAGTCGCGAATGTTCACCCCATCGATGCGGATCTCACCTTCATCGGGATCCATAAATCGCGGCAGCAGACTCAACAGTGTGGACTTACCACTGCCATTGGAACCGACGACGGCGACGACTTCACCAAACTGCACCTTGAGGCTGACATCATCAATCGACCACGGGTGCACTGAGTCATCTAAGAACGTCGCGTAGCGGAATTTGATGTCAGTGAACTCAATCTCTTTCTGATGACGGCGGAACTCCATCGGAGTCTGTGGTTCGTCGATCAATGACTCAGTGTCTATCACAGCAAAGACTCGGTCTGCACTGGCAAGCCCCTGCTTCAGCATTCCCCACTGAGAGGAGAGCTTTCGAATCGGGTCCAGAGTGCCGGCCAGCATCGCATAAAACGTCAGCAGGGCTGTGATTGTCATGGACTCATTGGCCAGCTGAATCCCAAGAAACGTATCCGTTCCTCTCAGCACCATATAAGCACCAGGCGTAAATGCGAGGCATACAATGATCACAGCCATGATCTCTGTGACTGGTCGAATCAGTGCACTGACACGCAGAGTCCGCATGCTGTATCTGTAGTAGCGATCATTGGCGTCGAGAAATCGTTCCTTTTGACGGTCCTGCCCACCAAAGCCAACCACAACTCGAAATGAGTCAAAGGTGTCCGCGATGCAGTCGTAAATTGCCGCAACGCTTTCCATTGCTCGAGTGGCAGCTCTCTTCAAACGCTTCCCGAAGCGGCTGAGGAATAATCCGATCATGGGGACAAACAGCACCGCCACGAGCGTTAGACGCCAGTTGATATACCAGGCAACACCGATGCAGGTGATTGCCTTGAGCGGCTCCCGGATCATGCGTGTCCCGAAGACCGAGAAGGCAGCCATGAGCTGCGTGACATCATTGGTCATCCGCGCAAGGAGTTGCGGGGTGCCATGACGGGACACTGACTGAATATCCAGGGATTGCGCCGCGAAGAAGCAGTCCCTGCGGATATCGTTTGCCGTGTGCGTCATCACGCTCCCAACAAGTATCTCCTGTCCGTACAGGAAGCAGCACTTCAGAGCCGTCGCAATCAGAATCCCAACGACTAACAACGCAACCGTATTAAAACGATCTCGTGGAACGTGTGGCATAACGTACGTATTGAGATTCGAATAGAACCTCAAATTGGAACTGGCATCGCTGATGCGGCTTTGTGCCTTGTCGCGACCTCGGAGGTTGTCTTCCGCAATCGAGTCAAGGTACTGAGTCTCTCTGGAGATTGTTTCGCGCGACTCAACAACCTGCCTGTCGACGAACTGTTGCAGGCTGTCATTTTTGAACAGCACTTCAACGATTGGAGCAACCGTCAGAAAGCTCACCGACCAGAGGACGGCGACTGCAAGTGCGCAGGCAATTGATGCAACGAACCGAAATCGGTAAGGCATCAGGTAGTTGACAAGTCTTCCGAGACTTTCCATCACGGCTGACAGATTCCTTTCATATGAGGCAGACTCTGGCGGGTCCTTCCGCGAACGGAGTCATCTCATAGAGAGCTCCGCAGCTGCCAGGGAGGAAATCTATCGCTAATCTGCGAACCATGTCTATGGAGAAGTCTCCATCCTGCAGATCTTGCAATAATTACAATTCCTTCGTCACGGAGGCACAATGGAAATCAGTGACCTGCCATTCAACAAAGAACTGGACGCCCCCAGACTGCTGACAGGAACCTTGATCTGTTTCGTTTCGGCTCAATAAATGAATTCGAGCCCGGCCGTGGCTGCGTGCAGCAGCAGAGAGCCGTTGCCGTGGACGCCGATCGAAGACGCAGAATTCGAGGCACCGGCTGCTCAGACGCAAGAGCCATCCCATCCAGATAGATCGTTCGCGCACCCAGAGTAGCCTGCAGCCATGGAGTCAGACGGAAAGCTGCGGAAACGCCCAGTTCACCGTGGATCGTGATTTCTGCGTCCGAACCACCGCTCGTCCCAGCGGACGACAGTGTCAGTGAATTGTCGATCACATTGCCATAGATCCCGACGCGGTTAAACATTCTCAGACAAAGGCGGTGACTGACCGAGGAGACGTAGTCGGTTCCGAACTGCACGCCATAAAGCCGGTTGTCGGCGTGAATTCCGACCGTTTCCGCCGCCAGAATCCCTCCTGGATCCACCAGGCTCACATCAATTGACTCTTTGAGCATCCAGTGCCGAAAACCACCGACAACCGTCCAGTGACTTGAGCCCCGGCCGATTCGGTGCCGAGCGTTAACTTCAAAGCTTCCCGTGCGCGACGAAAATGCCGCAGTTATGTTTCTTGGCCCGGCAATCGTCTGGACGGGATTCGAGAGAAATGAAACGTTGGCCCCGGTTAGTGATGTACTGGCCGAGTCAGTCCACTGGTCCTGCCAGAGTGCTCGAAATTCATAGTCAATCTCAGCTCGTGGATCGTACCAGAGAGCACTCATTTCTATCCCATCTCTGGATTCAAACTCGAAGTCGGAAGCGTCAAGGCGCTGACTTGTGAGCGCGGGATTCTGAAAGAGCGTTTGCGACTTCAATTCATAGCGGTAAAGAAAAACAGAGTGGAGGCCAAACATCCAGCGGCGACCGGTTTCATCACAGGGTGACAGGAAGTACTCGCCACACCCGCCATCATTCGCTGCAGAGCATCCTTCGTCTCCGCATCCCGGCATGACCGGGTCGTTTGAGGCTTCCTGCCCTGAAACCGTGAACCTCTGCGAGAGCCACGGCATTGTGTCCTGCTGAATCACGGACGGAGCCTGAAAGGTGGCTCGACCGGACTTTGAAGCACTACTAATCGATCGTCCGGACAACACCATGGAGTGCCCATGTCGCCTTGCGACGACTGGTCGGCGGTCCAGCAAACTCATCTCAACAAACGACGACCGGGCCGGAGCCGCAATCACAGATGCATGAACTGTTGGTGGAACGGTGCTGAGCAGACTGTTGGTACGAAACTGATAGTTGTCGTCAAACGGAGACCGATACGGCACACCCTGAGCCCACACTGGTGACACGACACCAGCGACTGCGAGGAGAATAGCCGGCAGGCAGTAAACATTGCGCAGCCGAAAACTGAAATTTGAAGCAGGCATTTCACTGTTGTGGTCGACGCACCAGTCCCGGGACTTTGCCGACAGATAACCGAGCCTGCAAAATATCGCTATAACCGGCAAACCTTACCCTGCCTTCCTGCCCCATCATCCGATCAGGTAAGGCACCAGCAGAAATTGCCGATTCATCCATGCTAAACTGCCAATACAACCGCGGCTTCGCGGACACATAGGCCTTTCGCAGGGCTCGCAAAGCTGACAAACCAATCAGGACCATGATCAGAATCCAGCGACCGGTTACGGTCAGGAACAGAATGAACTACTGGCCTCCCGCAACGAGCCCGTCCCATGTCGACTCCCATTGTCTCGACACACGTGTTTGAAATGTGCGCATCTCCGCCGGAACAAATGGCTGAACTTCGGAGATGTTCAGAGTAACCATCAAATAGGATGTGAGATCCTGCAGCACGCACGAGATCTTCTCTGCAGAACTCAGAACATCATCCAGGCTGGTCCTGCGACTCGTCGACCCCGCTGGCAATTGGTCCACCTGTCTGTGACTCATTCGATGCAACGAGTGCCGACGAAGCCAGAACGTCTTCTGACTGACCACATCGCGACACAGGTTAGTCCGATCACACAAGACCGAGTCACCCACATGATTACAGTTGTCAGGATCTGAGAGATCCCGCTGTGCTGTTACTTTGCAGAGAGGCTTGCCGTTCAGAATTTCTGAGGGAAAACGAAATATGGTATCCGATCGGGCGAACTTCTTTCGGAATTCGAAGCCTGATTGCACGGGATCTACTCCTGCGTCACCATTCATTCAGGGTCGGCCCCTGAACTTTGGTCACTGAATCGAGACCTTTATGCAGAAGTTGCCACGACGTCTTCTCAATGCAGTAATTCGCATTGGATATGTCTGCGCGATGTTTTCCGGCGTTCGAGCGATCTTTAACCGCTGCCAGGCAATAGCGCGACCGTCACTTCGCGCCGCCGTTCTTAACGGCCACACACTGCAGTTGCCGAACGGAGAATCAGTAGAACTTGCTGTTCACGGCCGATCTTCTCTGAGTGGGCGTGCAGAAGGCCATCTGAGTGGAATGATTTCCGTGCGTTTAAACTCTGCAGGCACGTCCCACCCGTTGTATTCGCTCCTGTGCCTCACGAGTCACTTTGGATGTGGTCACATTGAGATCGTATTTTACGAATCGAATGACGCAATTGTCCTGTACGGCATTCGAAATATGCTGCGTGCAAATGCTCGCCGGATCGGTTGTGAACGACTGTTCGAAGAAATGCCGCTCCAGTCTGCTGATGACGAAGTCTTTGTCCTGCGACAGATCCGGCACGCGTTTCACAACGTTGGACTGGCAACTTCGCTGGCGACTCCTCAGGAATGCGTCGACCTTGCTGTGAACAACCGACTCCTGCATCCAGCGCGTGCCCTCAGAGCCCGGTCAGCTCTTAAACGCAGATATGCAAGAATGTGGAAGCAGGTCGCTGTTGGGCAGTGCCTCAGTCGCCCTTCTAACCCAATCGACACCATGGAAACGTTTCCGTACCTCGCAGCCGGAGACTGAGTATCATCTGAGCCGCAGAGTGCTGAATATGACAGATATTGTCGACGTGAACCTCGGACCGATTGGGCTCAATCCAGGGAAAAGGGAAAGGCTCCAGAAGGCATCTTCCCTCAGCAGTGTTCCAGGAACGATCGTTCGTAGTGCTACTGTTGAGGGCGATCCTGAAACGCCTCATGTTGGCGAAACACGTCTTTTTACTACTGATGGAACACGCATCACTTCAACTGCGTAGCGATACGGAAGACTGCCGCGAAAACCTGCCGCGGAGACAAGCTTTCATAGTCGAGACGCAGAGTCGCCTCACCTCACCAGTTCGGCATTCTGTCGCCGATCGCTACGCAGCCTTCTCTTTTTCCACAGGCTGTCGACGAGGAAGTCGCACACGAAACGTACTGCCCTTCCCCGGCCCGGCGCTGTGAGGGTCGATCGTGCCATGATGCTCTTCGACAAGGCGATGGGTGATGCTGAGTCCGAGTCCGGTCCCCTCTCCCACTTCCTTGGTCGTATAGAACGGCTCGAACAGATTCTCCAGCCGAGTGGCATCCATACCGTGACCATTGTCACGAACTGTCAACACGACGGAGTCTGTTCGTTCCTGCAGATCAATCTCCACGGTTCCTTCAGAATCAGTCGCCTGCAGAGCGTTTGAAACCAGATTGGTCACCACCTGTTTCATCTGTGACGCATTGATTTCGGCGAACACGGGTGACGTCCGTTCGAAAATAATTCGTCGGTCGTTGTAACGACTCATCGGGCGAATCATGGCAAGGACTTCGCCCACAACACGTGTCAGATCGTCGTTTCGTTTTTCTTCGCTTTCGTTGCGAGCAAAGTTGAGAAGTTGACGGGTGATCTCGCCGCACTGTTTTGATTCGCGTTGAATCATTTGCAGGCGTTCAATCACTTCAGCTGTGTCATCGTGATCCGGATCAAAGTGATCATAGACGCGCATCTGAACAGACTCCGCTGCCATTCCCATGGCCTGCAGTGGGTTGTTCACCTCGTGGGCAACTCCAGCTGCAAGGAAGCCGACTCCTGCGAGTCTCTCCGAACGCACCAATTGCCGACTTCGTTCTTCCACCTTGGCGTTCAGATGCTCCTGAGCTTCCTCAAAGCGGTCCGCCATCCGATTGAAATTGCTGGCCAGTTCGAAGAACTCATCCTTCCATCGGGAAAGACACACCAGGCGAAACTTTGTATCACCGTTGGCAATGCGGGCAGCGCCCTGAGCGGCAACCCGAAGGGGATCGGACACCCACCGAAAGCCACAGTAGATCGTCACTGCGTACACGATCAACGCGAACACCGTAAGACCGCCAACAATCATCAGCGCCCACCATGATCGCTGCACTTCCGTCTTGAGTGACGCCTCCACATGCGTCTGCTGGTTATGATCCGGCAGAGCACTCACAAGATGGTTCATACGCGAGATGGAACGAGTCACCCGAATCTGGATCTCTGTCTTTGCCTGAAGTCGACTGTCTGGATCATTGAGTGACGTGAGGTCAAGATTGTCACACACTTCCGAGAGCGCTGTGAGTTCCTTCTGCACCAGATTCATGGCCGTCACTGTCTGCACCGACGCACGTCGGCTGGCATACAGAGACTGAAATGCAGGATCCTCGGCCGCCATCAGACTACGGTGGGAGAATGTATTCGCTTCCGTTTGAGCGTTGCGAATCTGTTTCTGCAGCGCCACCTTCATTGACGTAAGTGCAGCGTCCTGACGCAGGTTAAAATCAGTTTCCAATGGCAGCAGAATGGCAAACAGAGCAGACTTCAGGCCCGCTGAATTCGGGCTGTTGTGAACGACATCATTGAGCTGACCGACTGCCTGCTGGTGGCGTACCAACCCCCAGATTGCTGCCGCAGACATAATGAGCAGCAGGCTGAGCGCGATCGTGAAGCCGGTGAAGAGTCGACGTCGAATGCTGCGAAGAAGAAACACGCAAGCCTCCCTGTTGCGAATCGCAGTTGCGGCTCCAAACATCCATCGCCGCAGCTGTGCCGGAAAATTGTATCCACCGCGAACTCGATGTGCGACTTCCTTTTTCCAGGTTCGGCGAATTCGTCTGTGGCTGGGAAGTGATTGAGGACCGGTTGGGGCCTGCAATCACTCAGAGATTCTCAAGCAGAAACTTTTCCAGCCGACCAACGACCTTCTTTTCGGGCTCTCGTACCCAGCATTCCCAGATCACCAGCACCTGCCATCCGTCTGCCCTCAGCGCCTTCAGATTTCGGCGGTCCCGGGCAACATTCCCTTCGCGTTTCTCCTGCCAGAACTCGGCATTGGTTTTAGGTTTTACCCGACCATAGCGACACCGGTGCATATGCCAGAAACATCCGTGCACAAAGATGATCTTATTGTGTCGCGGCAGGACGATGTCAGGTTTTCCCGGCAGGTCTTTTCGGTGCAGCCGAAATCGCAGCCCCATCTGGTGAACCAGCGATCTGACAATCAGTTCCGGTTTCGTATCCTTTCCCTTAATCCGGGACATATTGTAGGACCGCTGTTCGCGGGTATGGACGTCAGTCATCTGTGACCTCGTCACAAGAAGACGAATCATCGGCAGCTGCACACGAGGTCGCCATGATGCCAGCCACGTAGCCGCCTCGAAATCCGCCATCAATGTTTACGGTCACGACGTTGGACGCGCAGCACGTCAGCATCGACAACAGAGCCGTGATGCCGCCCAGCGATGCTCCGTACCCGACGGAAGTCGGGACGCCAATGACCGGACAACTGACATGGCCCCCCAGAACGGATGGCAGAGCAGCCTCCATTCCGGCGACACACACAACAACTTTCATCATCTGGAGCAACGGGACCTGTTTCAGCAAACGCTGAGGCCCCGCCACGCCCACGTCAGCAATCAGAACGGCCGGCACGTTCATCCAGCGAAGCGTCTCCAGTGCTTCCTCAGCAACCGGTGCGTCGCAACTGCCGGCAGTCACAACGGCGACCTGGGGAGCTCTTTGATCGTTCTCTGACAGAAAGTCGAGTGTCAGCGTTCGTGCCACGGCATTATACCGCACCTCAGGAATTTCCTGACAAACAAACGAGGCCTGGTTCGACGACACCCGAGTCGCCAGTGACGCCTGCCCGGCTGCCTGCTGCCGGCGAAATACATCGACGATCAGTTCCGGTGGCTTACCTTCTCCGTACACAACTTCCGGGAATCCACAGCGAGCCGCACGACCGAGATCAACTTCAGCACCGTCAACGGCAGCTGTCCGGCTGCCCTTGAAGAGTGCCTGCAACGCAGTCACCGCATTCAGCCGCTCTTGCGAGTCGGAAACAAACCCTGCCAGAACAGAATCAAGTTGTTCGTCCGATGCCGACATTTGAGCTGTAAGTCATTCTCTGCGATGTAAGTTGTAGCCTGTCTCTTTGAGGCGGGCTTTTCCGTCCGCCCTCTGCGACCCAACCACCCGGCATTCACGCCCTCGTTCGATCCTACAAAAAGATCAACACATACACGGTTGCGATCGCTATCTGCACAGCCGCAAATGGCACAGCCGCTTTAACGAACCCTCCAAACGTCAGGTTCAGTTTCTGACGATGGATAATGGTCATTGCAACAACAGTGGATGCACTTCCGATTGGAGTAATGTTGCCACCGAGGTTTGCTCCGAAGACAACACACCACCAGAACGGCGAATCCTGAGCCGTTCCCAGGTTGCCCAGGATCTGAGCCAGCATGGCAGCCAGAGGAATATTGTCCGTGACTGAACTGGCAACTGCTGAGCTGCTAAGCAACACCACTGAGTTAAACGGCGACTTCAACTCCAGCAGACTGGCGATTCCCTTTCCGATGACGTTCAAGACCTGAGCGTGCTCCATGACATGGATCACAACGAACAGGGACGCGAAAAAAGCAAGCAGGTCCCAGTCAACGGCTGAGTAAAACTTGTCCACTTCATTTCGGTAGGCCAGCAACACAGCGCCCGCAAAGAACAATGCCACAAAGCCCATCTCAAGCTTTTCGAGGCCGAACGGCAGTGCGGACTGACCGGCAAGGCATGCGATGAACATGCCCAGTGCTCCCACTGAAAACCAGAAGAAACGTTTGCTTGGGATGCTCTCCGACGGATCAAAGCTGTCGACCATTCGTCGAGCCTCAGCCTTCTCCTCGTCATTCCTCAGGCCCTGAATCTTAAAGATCCACCGGGCCATGAAGAGTGTCACGACGGTCGCAACGGTGACGTAGGGAGCAGCAACCAGAAAGAATCGACCGAAGCTGATTCCCGCCTGCTTGCCAACAATGATGTTGGGGACACTCGAGATCAGCGTGAGCAGACCACCGATGTTGGTCAGCAGTCCTTCCGTCAGCAAAAATCCCAGCAGCAGCTCTGTGCGATTCAGTTTTCTGAGCGAAACCGTCGTGAGCGATCCAATGATGATCATCGCGGTCACGTTGTTAAGGACTGCAGAAAACAGGACCGTCAGCAGCCCGTAAAAGATCAGCAGCTTCCATGGGTCCCCGCCCGACTTTCGTGTCAATGAGATCGCCATCCATGTGAAAACACCGGACTTGCTCGTCACTTCCACAAACAGGCTCGCGCCAAGAATAATTGTAATCACCCCCCAGTCGATGGACGGAACATACACCGGCAGATTGATCTGGTGACCGCCTGGTCCGGGGAGAGTGACAGGGCCAAAGGTCATGAGATCCATCATCGTGCCGAGGATCAGGCACAGCCCGGCAAACGTGCCGACAATGATGCTCTTCTTGGCGTGGATTTTTTCTTCCAGCGCCAGTGCAGCAATCATCGCGACAAGAATCACGCCGAACAGAATTGTGGTTCCAGAAGAAACGTCATGGACGCCGGTTTCTTCGTTGGCAAGCATCAGTGTGCTCGACAGCAGATTCATCTTTGTCTTCCGTCTCGATCTTGAGTACCCGACATTCGCGGGTCGGGAAATTGTGCGAACCTAAGGCAGAACTGAACCGTTAGAGCAACAGCATTGAAACATCTGTGAGTTCCACACTCAAAGAATATGCCTGACCATGCATGGCGAGCTGATCTTTGTCCTTTGTATTCAGAACCAGCAAATCCGCGTCATGGTCGGCGATTAGTTTCTGCAGTTGCTTCAGGTGGTGACCACGGCCCACATGAGTATTAACCGTGATGTTGGGGCCGTCCGTCTTGATGACCTCGATACAGCCATCAATAAACTCCTGAGCGTCACCCAGCAATTGGGTCTCGATCAGGACACGTGCGCCGTCGGAGTCAATTTCCGGGATCCGTGAGATCGCTGACATGTAGCGTTCGAAGACTGAATTATCTTCCACATGACAAAGCCAGATACTGCCTCCTTCACGGCACATTCGGACACCGTAGTTGATCAGTCGGTTATCACCGCTGATATGATCCGCCACCACCATCACTCGGTCGCACACTCGATCCTCGACCACGGCGGGTGCAACCGCCGATCCGGGCAACACGAACACAGGAATGGAAGTCGTCTGCGTAAGGACATCCAGGTAGACGCCAAGACTGTGTCTCGGAACAAAATTGTCTTCGTGCAGATGGCGACGAGTGATGACCAAATCGGTTTGTTGCTCATCCAGAATTGAGATCAGCTGATCAACCGTCGAATACTGGCCCCCGGTAATTGTTCGCCATGAAGTCACGGTCTCCAGCCGCGGAAGAAACTTCTGCACCATCTCGATGGTTTGCTGTGCGGCTGCCTCGTCCCTGTCTGAGATCACAGTGACGGAGTTCATCGGAATCTGCCCGAATTGAAAGAGTTCGCGGTCAGACCGACGAAAGATGGATTCAAACTGATCGATCTGATCAACCATAGTAATTCAACAAAAGAGTCCTGCGAAAAATCACCTGCCGATCAGCGGCCGTGATGTCATGTCCAAACCACAAAAAGTCCGGTGGTTAAACCTGTTCCCGTGTTCCGAAATTGATGTCTTCGGGCGGCGGGATTCACCTGTCTGCGTTCCATCATCGTATCGACTTGCCGCCAGACCGCATCCGGGCTGTGTACCGGAATGCCTCTTTTCGCCCATTTGCCAGGCATTCTGTAAGCTCTGTGTGCTGCAGTCGTCAACCCCGTGGGACCTCAGCGACGCACTCCGCTCACCTGGAAATAAAAAGATAGGCAAAAATGAGTGGCGTTTCGTCAAAACCACCTAAGATACGGGCACTATGACTGACCGCATCCTCACCGCACTGCCTGTCTTTAACGAAGCAACACACGTCAAGAGTGTTCTGCAACAGGTGCTGAACTACGCCGACGATGTTTTGGTGGTCAACGATGGATCCACAGACGGAACAGCGGCCGCTCTGGCAGAGTTTGAAGACCGGGTGCTGATTGAGTCGCATCCGGAAAACCGTGGATACGGGGCAGCCCTTCAAACCGCTTTCAAGTATGCCGTGCGATATGGCTACGACGTCCTTGTCACAATTGACTGCGACGGCCAACACCAGCCGGGATTGATTGGGGAAGTGGCCAGCCTGGTGAACGACCCCGGTCAACCAGCAGACATGGTTTCCGGCAGCCGTTATCTCAGGACGTTTGATGACAACAGTATCGCTCCTGAAGATCGACGACGCATCAATATGCAGATCACGCGTTGTCTGAAAGAAAAACTCGGTGTGGAAATCACAGACGCGTTCTGTGGTTTCAAAGCCTATCGAGTGAGCGCTCTTGCAGATCTTGACATCACCGATCCGGGATATGCCATGCCGCTGCAGCTGTGGATTCAGGCAGCTGATCTGGATTGGCAGATTTCTGAATTCGCAGTCCCTCTGGTGTACCTCGACGAAGAACGTTCGTTCGGAGGATCATTGGATGACGCAGAAGTGCGTCTAGCTCACTACCGCGATGTGCTCAACAAGGAGCTCAGCCGACGCGGTATGAAGCAGCGATTTACGGCAGACTGCGGCCAGTAGGCCAGATTCCTGTCAATTCAGCTCCGGACTGGTTTCGGACCACCGCTACACGTTGATACGCGGCAGAAGATTAACGAACGGACCCAGGTCTCGCGTTCAACTGGAGCTGGATACGGCACGTACCGACAGATATCATAGTGGCCCTTCCCTTTACTGAGGATTCCTATGATCGACTTCGGAAGCTTCAGGACTGCGTCCTGCACTGGTACCAACCGCCGCTCATTCCTGCGAACAGCTGCCGCCGTTCCCGCGTTTGCTGCCGCTGGCCTGCCCGCCATGGCCGACATCGAAGCGGCTCGAAAGCGAGCAAAAGCAAAGTCCGTCATTTTGTTGTGGTTGTGGGGAGGCCCCAGCCATGTCGACATGGTGGATCCCAAGCCCGATGCTCCGGACGACTTTCGGGGACCGTTTGGCACCATCGCCACAAAAACACCTGGCATGCAATTCACGGAGCTCCTGCCGCGCATGGCTGCTCGTAGTGATCGTTACAGCGTCATTCGTTCGATGCAGACGACAAACGGAGGGCACCCTGGAGCCGGCACTGTTGGCGTGACAGGGTTTGAGGAATCGCCCGGGCCCGTACAACCTAACTTTGGGGCAATCGTTGCCAGGCACCGTGGTCAGCAGGAAGCATTGCCCCCCTTCTTTTATGTGGGCCGCGGAATTCCTCGTGACCTTCCTCGGCGCATCGAAGGTTACGGCGGCGGGACACTTGGAAAGGCATGGGACCCGTTTCTTGTGCATTGCTCTGAACGCGGTGAAGTGAGCATCCCAACATTGAAGATGCTGCCGCGGATGTCTCCAAATCGGATCCGTGATCGCCGAGCTCTCATGAAGCAGATGGATGCCGAGCGGTATCGACTGGATGCGTCCGAAGTTGATCGGTGGGGACAAACGTTTCAGTCAGCCTATGGTTTGCTGACGAGTGATGAGGCAAGAGAAGCATTCGACCTCACGTCTGAATCAAGGAAGACTCGATCATCCTATGGGAACACGACTTTTGGCCAGGGATGCCTGCTCGCTCGTCGACTGGCTCAGGCCGGCGTTCCCTACATCCAGGTAAACTGGAGCGAGTACGTTGAGACCTTTACTCCGAACGGTGACTTCGGCTGGGATACACACATCTACAACTTCGAGCTCTTACAGGACCGCCACTGCCCGATCTTCGACCGAGCGTATTCCGCGCTGCTGGATGACCTGTACGATCAGGGCATGATGGATGACACACTTCTGGTCGCCATGGGTGAGTTTGGACGAACACCTCGGATCAGCAATCGCGCGTCTCGTGAACACTGGCAACACTGTTACTTTTCCATCTGGGCGGGCGCCGGAATTGAGCCAGGCCGCTGCATTGGAGAGAGTGACGCTCGAGGTGAATACCCAGTCTCACGCCCGATCACACCACTGATGGCCGGCACCACAATCGCAGAACTGTGTGGCGTCGGTGCACAGGAACGAGCACAGATGAAAGTGCTTGATGGTGGAAGCCTGATTGACGAACTCCTGTAACACCCACCCCAACCAGTCTATTGTGATCACCATGCGCAGCCTGCTGACAATCTTCTTCGCAGCCTCAACGCTTGCTGTTGCTGCTGAACCGGTTCGCCTCACCAGCGACGGCTCATTGAAACGCGATCCGCGATTCGTGGACGGCGGGAACTCGATCGTTTACTGCTTTGACGAGAACCCCGCGCTTGTCCGCATGATGAAGCTGAGCATGGATGACCGGTCAGCAAAACCGGTCTTCGAAAATGCGGCCGGAAAACATCACATTGAGCCTGCGTTTTCTCCGGACGGCAACTGGATCAGTTACACAGCCTGCACCGGAAACCTGACTGCTCGTCTGGTGATTGCCAGCCTGAAGGAAGGCAAGGAAGCTTACATTACCCATCAGGGACGCGGTGGAACCCGGAGCCCTGTCTTCTCACCGGACAGTAAACGCGTGATCTATGCATTTGCCGAGAAGGGACCTCAGCAACTTTGGTCGGTGAAGACTGATGGCTCTGACAAAAAGCAGCTCACAACCTCTTCGGGTGTCAGTAACTGGCCCACCTTTACGCCCGACGGACGACAGATTGTGTTTTCGAACAGTCGTGAGAAGAACTATGAGATCTACATCATGAATGCTGACGGCTCCAATGAGCGGCGGCTGACAACCAATACGCTGATGGACATTCGTCCGGCCGTGTCTCCTGACGGACGACAGATTGCCTTTGTCAGTACCAGAACAGGAAACTACGACGTCTTCGTGATGAATATCGACGGCAGCAACCTGCGACAGATCACGAACAGCGACGAACGAGACGACTATCCGCGCTGGCATCCTAATGGGCGGCAGCTTGTTACTGTGTCCGAACGTGATGGCGAGTTTGATCTCTACCTGCGAGATGTGGTCGATGTGAACGTTGCTGACCGCTGATTCCCCTGCTCATTCTTCCCTCAGCACCATCCTCATGGCTCGATTCCTCATTTTCGTTCTGTTGGCAGCTGCACTGCCCTGCTCCGCCGACCTCAAAGTTCTGCCGGAACAGGCGGTGCTCCATGGTGCCCGGGAACAGATTCAACTCATCGCCCGAAATCAGAGCAAACAGGACGTGACCCGCGACGTCGATTGGGAATCCGCCAACCCAGACATTGCGATCGTGGACAAAACAGGAGCCGTTCGCCCGGCCGGAAACGGTACCGCCACAATTACCGCAACACTCAACAATGAAACCACCACCGTTCAGGTGGAAGTCAGAAACATGGGGGTCACACGCCCTGTTTCGTTTGATCACGAGACGCTGCCGATCCTTTCGAAATCAGGCTGCAGCGGAGGATCCTGTCATGGTGCCCCCCATGGCAAGGCCGGGTTTCGATTGTCGTTGTTTGGCGGGGACCCAGTCTTCGACCGTGCTGCTCTGGTACGAGAAGCCAGAGGCCGCCGTGTCAGCCCACTCAACGCCGCTAACAGCCTCCTGCTGAAGAAGCCCACTATGGAGGTTCCTCATATGGGCGGCAGAAGGTTTACGACAGAAGATCAAACTTACCGCATTCTGCACGACTGGATTGCGGAAGGCTGCCGTGTGGACCGGCCGGAAAATGCGTGTACCGGAATTACCGTCTTTCCGAGCGGAAACCAGTTGGTGCGATTCCCGCACGCACAAACACAGTTTCGAGTCGTCGCGCGATTTGCCGACGGGTCGGAGAAGGATGTCACTCACCTCGCTAAATTTGAGTCTTCCGATCCGTCAGTCATGTCCGTCTCTCGAAACGGGTTTGCTGAGGGTGAGAGCCGTGGGGATGTGGCGATTATCGTCCGTTACCTCGAGTACTTTCAGACGCCCCTGATTACCTGCGTACGAGACGTCGACGACTACAACTGGAAGCCGGTCGCTGCAGTCAACTACGTTGACAGAAACGTCCATCAGAAGCTGCAGCAGATGCAGTTTCAGCAGTCCGATCTCTGTTCCGATGAAGTGTTCCTCAGACGTGTGTACCTGGACGTCATTGGAGTACTGCCCACTCCGGAGGAACGCAGCAGATTTCTTGAAGAGCAACGAGATGACAAACGCGCCGCCCTGATCGAGGCGCTGTTAAAGCGACCGGAGTATGCAAGATTCTGGGCGCAGAAATGGGGGGACCTGCTGAGAATCTCTCGCCGGCAGATTGGGCTGACGAGTGTCTTCAAGTACTCCGCATGGCTGCGTGCTGCCGTCGCAGAAAACCGTCCTTATGACGTAATGGCACGGCAGTTACTGACGGCTGGTGGCAGTACGATTCGAAATCCGGCGGGCAATTTCTATCGCACATCCGCAGACACAAACGACGCAATGGAAACCAGCGCCCAGTTGTTTCTGGGAACACGAATCCAGTGTGCCAAATGTCACAATCATCCCTTCGAACGCTGGACTCAGTCCAACTACTACGGACTTGCCGCCGTCTTTCATCGCGTCGGCAGGAAGAAGACCGTTAACAAAGAAGAAGCTGTTATTTTTGCCTCCACATCAGGTGAGGTAACTCATCCGGCCACCGGCCAGACAGCTGCCCCGTGGGTTCCAGCATCCGGCCTGCTCGATGTTCAGGACGGACAGGACCGACGAGTAGCCTTTGCGGACTGGCTAACGTCTCCCCGGAACCCATGGTTCGCACGTGTCGAAGTCAACAGGATCTGGGCGCAGGTGATGGGAGTCGGAATCGTGGAACCATTTGATGATTTCCGAGACTCCAATCCCCCCTCCAATCCGGCACTTCTGGACGCGCTGGCTGCAGACTTCCGAGCGAGCGGGTATGACCGTAACCACATTCTGCGGACGATTCTGAACAGCCGCACCTACCAGTCTGCGTCCGCCAACCGATTCAACCGCTCCGACAGTCGGTATTTCAGCCACTATCGCCCTCGAAGACTGTCGGCCGAACAACTGGTGGATGCACTGAGCGAAGTGACTGGTTTGCCGGAATCATTTACTGCTGTGCCTGCCGGCACAAAGGCAACATGGCTGCCGGCTCCGGACCTGAAACCTCACAACCGAGCCGAACTTGGAAGCGTGGACTTCCTTAAAGTCTTCGGACAACCCGAACGCCAGTCGGTTTGTGAATGTGAACGTGGTGACGAAACGAGTCTGGGACAGGCGCTTCAACTGCTGAATGGGAAGTTCCTGCATGACCGTCTGTCGTCCGACCGGTCTCGATTTCGCCAGCTGCACAAACAGGGAACAGAGCCGGCTGAGATTCTGCGAGACCTTTATGTTCGGGCGATCTCACGTGAGCCGACGCCCGAAGAAATGAAGGCTGCAATCAGCTACTTCGCAACTGCAGAAGACAAGCATACGGCTCTGGAAGACATCTGCTGGGTGATCGTCAACAAGGACGAGTTCCTTTTCCAGCACTAGTTCAGGCACGGCATGAAGCGAAACTGCAGCCCGACTCTCCGAGTCGGGAACCGCGCTGCTGCACCTCTTCGGTTTTCGGCCCGGCGAGTGCCAGTTGGGACGGCGCAGTCGTCGTACTCTCACAGGTTTCACACGCTTTTGAATTACCACTGAGAGCTCAGAGCAACACAGAGGCCGCTCACAACGTTCTCTATAACCGTGACATCGCAACTGATACCAGGACGACCTCTTCCTGCTCCGAGTTCTGTTCTGAATTCGTAGATCCCACCTGCCTTGCTATTCGGCAACAATGCCTTTGCTTCCGCTGTCCGAAGAGTGACAGCTGTCAAACGCTCCCGGTCGGTCCGGTTGTAGGAATCCTGTTGGCAATTGGGGCTGAGCGGCTGATTCTGACTACTGGCCGCGAATCCATGCTGATCACAATTCTGCGAAGATTCCCTGCACCAGGTCAGGCGCCATTGGGAATAATGCAGCAAACACACTTCCCTTAGTTGACGGACTCATGGCGCGCACAGCAGAAATCTCTCGCGACACGGCGGAGACAAAGATTCAGCTCAGTATCAACCTCGATGGCACCGGCCAGAACGAGATCGACACGGGCATTGGATTCTTTGACCACATGCTCACACTGTTTGCTCGGCATGGGCTGTTCGACCTGACCGTCAAGGCCGATGGCGACCTGCACGTCGATCATCATCACACAGTTGAAGATGTGGGAATCTGCCTTGGACGAGCAATCGGCAAGGCACTGGGAGATAAGGCCGGCATTACTCGGTATGGCAGCCTCTCCCTGCCTATGGAAGAAACACTCGTCACCTCGGCTCTGGATCTAAGCGGACGTTTTGCCTTCGTTTATCGCGTCGAATTTCCGACTGAGAAGATTGGTCACTTCGACACGGAGCTGGTTCAGGAATTCTGGAATGCTGTCGCGTCCAACGTGATGATGAATCTGCACCTGATTCTGCACCATGGCTCAAACAGCCATCACATTTCAGAAGCGACATTCAAAGCGACTGCTCGCGCGTTGAGAATCGCCGTTGGTCATGATTCAAGACAGCAGGGTGTTCCGTCATCAAAAGGAACACTCACAGATTGATCCGGCCGGCAAGCTGGCGGCAATTCAGGTCACCTGAATCCGTTTCCAGCGGCCGCTCATGAATCGGACTGTCATGGCCGTCCCCATCACAATGATATGTGCGGTACATGTCATCCACAGCATGTGAATCGAGGCTTCTTCCTGCAGTGAGATGACCCACGCTGGTACGGTCATAATCAGCCAGCTGGAGCACATGGTCATCAGCATGGGAAACATCGTGTCGCCCGCTCCGCGCAGTGAGGCTGCAAACACGACGGCAAGAGAATCGAATACGGAGTAGACGGCCACAAACTTCAGTAACTGAGCAGACAGAGGAAGCACTGCTGCGATCGACTGAGCGGACGGATTGCTGCCTCCTGAAGAGAACACAGCAAGGCTGGTTTCGGGAAAGAAGATCAACAGAATGCTGGCCACACCCGTCCAGACAAGCCCCATTCTGGCCGCATTCCATGTCGTTCGCGGCACGGCTTCCAGCACGTTGGCTCCAATATGATTGCCGACCACCGTCTGAACGGCCGTCCCAAATCCCAGCAGCGGGACAAAGACCATACTGTTCACACTGAATGCCAGATTAGTCGCAGCCATCGCCTCACGACTCATGGACCCGACGATAAACAGGAACATCAGGAAGCTGACATTGTCCACAAAGTAGTGCAGCCCACTCGGCACACCAAACTCGACATACTTCTTCAGCACCGAGCGATCGACACGACAGGTTTCACGAAACGCATACTCTCCTCGGTGCCGTCGAATCAAATAGATATAAAGGCACAGTTCACAGCAGCGTGCACAGACTGTCGCCATAGCCGCTCCCCGAATGCCCAGAGACGGCAGCCCCCAGTGGCCGTAGATCAAACCATAGTCGAGTGTGATATT
>CAJWGB010000071.1 GCA_913031625.1 uncultured Planctomycetaceae bacterium
TTGAGGTGGAACAGTCTGCTCAATCTTCGCTGGCAGCGACACGGCAGGTCGTCGATGAGATTACGGTTGCTGTGGGAAAAGAACCGGGCGTTACGCGACAGCATTGGTTTGTGGGTGGCAGTGCGCCCACGTTCTACTACAACGTGGTGCCCCGCCGTCGCAACACTCCCTTCTATGCGCAGGCCTTTGTGGATCTGCAGCCGCAGGTTTATTCGGACGTTCTGGTCCGGACGCTGCAGAGACGACTCAACAGCGATTTCCCATCCAGTCGAATCGTTGTTCGACGGTTGAACCAGGGCCCTCCGTTCGACGCTCCGGTGGAAGTCCGACTTTCCGGGCCGGATATTCTGACACTGCAGGACCTGGGGGCACAACTTCGTGGACTGCTGCCCCAGTCACGGCACGTCCTGCACACGCGGTCGGATATGATGGAGTCGTTGCCACGGATTGAATTCAACATTGATGAAGACGTGGCGGCCAACGCCGGACTTACCTCGCGAGAAGTCGGACTGCAGGTCTATAGCACTTTGCAGGGAGCGGCGGCCGGATCCGTATCGATTGACGGTCAGGAAATCCCGGTCGCAGTCAGAGTCAGGCTGGACGACAAACGGCAATTCCAACAGATCGAAGCCCTGCCGTTGTTTCCGCTGAGCCCGCCGATTCCACAGGGCCCTCCGGGACAGACACAGCCTGCACTCACCACGCTCAGAATGGTTGCGACCCCCACAACAACGGCGGATGTTGGGGCAATTGTTCGAGTGGACGGGCAACGAGTGAATGAGGTGAAAGCTTACATCACCGCGGGAGTCCTTCCCGCGATAGTGATCAGCGACTTTCGACAACGGTTGTCGCAGAGTGGATTTACGCTGCCGGACGGTTACGAGATGACGTTCGGGGGAGAATCCGAAAAGCGATCTGACGCCGTCAACAGCCTGATGGCCAATGGGGTGGCTTTATTTTTGCTGATGTTGCTGACACTCGTGCTGTCCTTCATGTCATTTCGGTGTGCGGGCATCATTGCTGCGGTGGGCAGTCTTTCCATTGGGCTGGGACCACTGGCACTGCTGCTGTTTGGCTTTCCATTTGGGTTCATGGCCATCGTTGGCACGATGGGGCTGGTTGGCATTGCAATCAATGACTCCATTGTGGTGCTGGCAGCAATCCGGTCGGATGACAAGGCACGATCAGGCAACCGCGAGGCCCTTGTTCGGGTGATCTCTCACAGCACGCGACATATCATCGCCACGACCGTGACTACAATGGTGGGCTTTATGCCCCTCATTCTGGAAGGTGGACGGTTTTGGCCGCCGCTGGCAATCACCATCGCATGTGGTGTCGGCGGAGCCACGTTACTGGCGCTGTACATGGTACCCGCGCTACACATTCTGGTATTCCGTGCAGAAAAGGCAGCGTCGATCACCATTTGAAGCGACAACTGCAGGAATTACTGCGAACTGTGCTGATCCACGTATTCACGTTTCCGATGCGATCTGCAGGAGAAGCGACGCGGCAGTTCTCCGGGAAACCCTTAATTGCTTCGCATTGCCGTTGAGAAAGTGTGTGAACTGGCGAGAATACGGGGAGCGGAGCGGAATCCGCAGTATCTGAGGTAGTGGGTTGGGCGAATAATCCTTTGAGTTCCACGGCGTTGAAAAAAACTCTGATCGACGGCAGTGAGATTCGTCTCTGCGACGTCACTGACCTGGCCGCCCAAACATCTGCGAACGTCGCGCTTGCTCCCATCGCTGCTGAACGCATGCAGGCCTCGGTTGCGTTCATTGACCGGGCAGTCGAGCAAAACGAGCGCATCTACGGCGTGACGACGGGCTTTGGCGGAATGGCCGGGGTGGTCGTAAGTGAAGAACACGCGGAGGCACTGCAGAGCAACCTGCTCTCTTTTCTTGCCAGCGGCGCGGGCGATGAGATCGACCGTCGTCATACGCGTGCGGCCATGCTTCTGCGGGCAAACGTGCTGGCTCAGGGCTGTTCTGGTATTCGCCCGGAAATCGTGGACCGGATTCTCCGGTTTCTTTCTGCAGACGCGACGCCCGTCGTTCGAGAACTGGGATCAATTGGTGCCAGCGGCGACCTTGTTCCCCTGTCCGTCATTGGGCGTGCTGTAACGGGTGTCAATGACTCGGTCAATGTGCGGCTTGGCGATCGATTGCTGGCAGGAAGCGAGGCTCTTGCAGAGTTGGGGCTCGAACCGATCTCACTGCGGCCCAAAGAGGGCCTGGCGCTCGTCAACGGGACATCGTTTTCGGCGGCGGTGGCGGCCAATGCTGTGTCAGAGGCGCGTTGCATGCTGTCCCTGACCTTTGCTGTGCAGGCGATGATGCTGCAGGCCCTGCAGGCACAGGAAGATCCACTGGACGAATTCGTGCATCAGAAGAAGCCACATCCCGGACAGCTCTGGTCGGCCCGGACGATGCGTCAACTGCTCCCGGAGGGCAGAGTTCATACCAACCCGAAGCCAAGCCTTGTCCAGGATCGATATTCACTGAGGTGCCTGCCTCAGTACCTTGGTTCTGTGGTGGAGGGAATCGCTCGTATCACGCACACGGTCGAGACAGAAATGAATTCTGTTTCAGACAACCCTCTGGTCGACTTGGGTGAAGGCCGTATCTGTCAGAGTGGCAACTTTCTCGGCCAGTATGTCGGACTTGCGATGGACGATCTTCGCAGGTTTACGGGCCTCATGGCGAAGCACCTTGATGTGCAGATTGCGACGCTGGTAGCTCCTGAATTCAATAGTGGACTACCCGCCTCACTGCGGGGCAATTCGGACGTGCCTTACAACATGGGATTGAAGGGCCTGCAGATCACGGGCAATTCGATCATGCCCATGCTCACATGGTATGGCAATCCGCTGGTCGAGCACTTTCCGACTCATGCCGAGCAGTTCAACCAGAATGTAAACGGGCTGAGTTGGGGGTCCGCGCACCTTGCATGGAAATCCACTGGCCTCTTCAGGCACTATCTGGCAGTAGCATTGATGTTTGGCGTTCAGGCTCTGGACCTGCGAGCAAAGTCACTGCTGGGGCATTATGACGGACGTGCAATCATCGGTTCCATGCTGACGCCGCTATACGAGGCCGCCTGTCGGGCGATTCACGTTGAAATGACGGGCAATCGTCCACTGCTGTTCAATGACAGCGACCTGTGGATCGAACAGCACCTTTCACAGCTGAACGACAATATGCAACAGCACGGTTCTGTGATGGCGTCTGTTGAGCCCATCCTGAAGTCCTTTGCGGACGAATTTGATCGGTAGCTGTCAACCACTGATGAACTGCGACATCTCTCGGCCAGAATCACCAAATGAACATCAGCGAACACCTCAGCAGAACCGCTCGCATCTTCTCGGATCGGATTGCCATTCGATTTGAGGGCAGCTCAATTACGTACCACGAGCTGGACGCGTTGTCTCGCTCTGCGTCTGATGTGATCCGCGCTGCGGGAATTGAGCCTGGTAATCGTGTGGCGATCATGCTTGCCAACGTCCCGGCCTTTGCTGTCTGGTACTACGCGGCACTGCGGATCGGAGCGATCGCCGTTTCCATGAGCACTCGTTCGGCCGCGTCAGAGGTGGCCTACTTCGCGGCTGACTGCGACGCCCGCCTGTTCATCACTGACAGCGGCACGCTCGACGCAGTGGGCAACGAACTTCCGGAGTGTATCTCATCCACGATCGTCACAGATGACATGGGTGCCACAGAGAGTGCCGGCACCCTGCCCGTCAGCAGGGAATCACTCGACTACGACCCACACCCTCAGGATCCCGCAACGATCCTCTATACGTCCGGGACAACAGGCTTTGCCAAGGGAGCCACGTTGTCCCACATGAATGTCAGATCCAATGTGTGCGCATTCAACCACCTGTGCAATATGCAGAGCGAAGATCGGATCCTGCTGTCCGTTCCTCTCTTTCACTGCTTCGGGCAGAACGCGTTGCTTAATTCGGCGCTCAACGTCGGCGCCACACTGGTGCTCCAGCGAAAATTTGATTTGAACGAAGCGAAACGACTGATCGCCGAAGAGCAGATCACGCAGCTCTATGGGGTTCCCATGATGTTTCAGCTGTTAATGGACAGCTGTGAGCCGGCTGACCTTTCTTCAGTCAACTACTGTTTTTCGGCAGCCGCCACACTGCCCGTTCAGACCGGGCAACGCTGGCACGAGAAATTCGGCCTCCCAATTCACGAAGGATACGGTCTGACGGAAACGTCTCCGTTCGCCAGCTATAACCACAGAGATCGATTTGTGGCCGGATCAATCGGCACACCAATCGACGGTGTGGAGATGAAGGTTGTCGATACGGATACTGGCGAAGAGTGTCCGCCCGGTGAACCAGGTGAAATCGTGATTCGAGGCCCAAATGTCATGTTGGGTTATTGGAATCGTGACGAGGAAACACGGGCCGCGATTCGGGACGGCTGGTTTCATTCCGGCGATATCGGTCGTCAGGACGAAGACTCTTTTTTTCACATCGTGGATCGCGTCAAGGACATGATCGCGGTTGGGGGCCTCAAGGTGTTTCCGGCAGAGGTGGAGCGAGTCCTGCTCGATCACCCTCAGATTGCGGAGGCGGCAGTGGTGGGAGGCCCGGACGATGTGTTTGGCGAACAGGTGGTCGCCTATCTTGTTCTGACAACGGAACCAGATGCCGGCCTGCTGGAAGACATTTCTCGACACGCAAAGTCGAATCTTGCGAACTATAAGGTGCCCCGAACTCTGGTACCGATCGACGAGTTGCCGCGGAACCCGTCAGGGAAGATCCTGAAACGTGCGTTGCGTGAACTCCCTGCCAGCCGTGCAGACGTTGCATCGGGAACGGATGCCTCAGGAGTGACCGGAACAACTTCACCCGCTGCTCCCGTGGCCGCTCCAGTTCTGCGACCGAGGCTGGAGAAATCATTTCCCGCCGGGCGGCACGATGTTGTGACCACGTTTCTCTGCGAACTGGTGCAGACAGTGGCAGGGCTCGATCACCTGCCGAGCCCCGAAGAAAGGTTTCTCGATGTTGGCCTTGATTCACTGATGATTGTCGAAGTCAGCAATCAACTGCAGGCGGAACTGGGACCGGATCAGGAGATTCGTGCCACGCTCGTCTTTGACTACCCGCGCATCACCGATCTTGCCGATTACCTGCTGCAGGCCATGCTGCCCGAGCAGGAGACATCGCCCGAAGTCTCGACGCAGCAGGACAGCACAGACCGAAGTAATGACGCAGACCGAAATAACAGCACAGACGGCGAGGGCGGGAATCTGCGCACAGAAATCGAATCCATGTCAGAAGACGAAGCACTGGCGGAACTCATGAGGGAGCTGGAATGATGGCAGATGCTCTCTCTCCCAACAAACAGGCGTTGTTAAAGATTCGCGAGCTGAAGCAGCAGATCGAAGCGCTTCAGGCTGAGCAGGCCACGGTGAGTGAACCGATCGCTGTCGTGTCGATGGCGTGTCGCTTTCCGCGACGATCGAAGACGCCCGAATTGTTCTGGCAGTCGTTGATGGATCAGACGGACGAAGTGACCGAGATTCCTCAGGATCGCTGGGATCTGCAGGCCTTCCATGATGAGGATCCCGAAATTCCCGGTCGAATGTACGCGCGACACGGCGTCTTTCTGGAGGACATCGATGAGATGGATCCTGAGTTTTTCGGGATATCACCGCGAGAAGCAACATGGGTTGATCCTCAGCAACGACTGCTGATGGAGGTTGGCTGGGAGGCAATCGAACGCGCCTGCTGGGTGCCGGAGAAGATCGGCGACCGCACAGGTGTATTTGTTGGCTGGATGCACAATGACTATCAGAACGAAGCAAGCGATTCGTTTCTCAATCTGAATCCGTATATCGCGACCGGGGCTGCCGGAAGTTTTCTTTGTGGTCGGCTGGCTTATTACCTTGGCCTGCGGGGCCCCAGTGTGGCCGTCGATACGGCATGTTCGTCGTCTTTGGTCGCGCTGCATCTTGCCTGTTCAAGTCTGCAGCAGCGGGACTGTGACCGCGCCCTGGTGGGAGGCGTCAATGCGATCTGCTCTCCCACAACAAACATCCTCACCTGTAAGCTTAAGGCCCTGTCGCCAACGGGTCAGTCACGCGCGTTCGATGCCGCTGCGGATGGCTATCTGCGAGGAGAGGGCTGCGGCGTAGTGACACTGCGGCGACTCTCGGACGCTCAACGCGACGGGGATCGGATCATTGGCGTGATTCAGGGATCGGCGATTGGACACAACGGCTCTGGCGGGGGGCTGACGGTCCCCAATCCGGCGGCTCAGGAACAGGTAATTCGCGACGCACTGAGGCGGGCCGGAGTTGCGCCAGCGGATGTGTCGTACCTTGAGGCTCACGGGACCGGCACGGAACTCGGCGACCCCATCGAACTGAGAGCGGCGGCGGCCGCACTTGCCAGCGAACGCAATGGCAGCGGACCGCTGCTGGTTGGATCTGTCAAAACGAACATTGGTCATCTGGAGGCCGCGGCCGGTATGGCGGGGCTGATCAAGGTGCTGCTGGCCATCGAGCACGGTCGGATTCCTGGCCAGAGAAACTTTGAAACTCCCAATCCTCACATTCCATGGGATCAGATCGATGTCGAAGTCCTGACGAAGCCCGTCAAATGGCCTTCTGTGAAGCCGATCGTTGGTGTCAGCGCCTTTGGAATGAGTGGCACCAATGCCCACGCAATCGTGGCCGCGCCGCCGCAATCTGTCTCCCGGTATGCGGCCGACGCAAACTCCGATTCTGAGTCAAACGCGGACGGGCTGCCGCAGCTCATTACGTTGAGCGGTCGCACAGAAGAGGGACTGCGAGAACTCGCCAGCCGTTACGCACAACACCTGCAGGACGGCACTCAGAACCTGTCCGACGTGGCTTACACCACAACCACAGGCCGAACACATTTCGAATATCGTGCTGCATTTGCTGCGCAGTCTGTTGACGAAGCAGCCGATCGGCTGGCCGCGATCGCTTGCGGAAGGGTCTCGCCGGATGTCGCAACCGCGACAGCAAAGCGACCTCCGAGGACTGCATGGCAGTTTACCGGTCAGGGCTCTCAATATCTCGGGATGGGCAAAGCTCTGTACGAGCAGGAACCGATATTCCGTCAGGCCATCGACCAGTGTGACGCACTACTGGGATCGCGTGCCAATGTGAGCGCGGCGAATGAGGCGGGAGCGAGTGCAGCCAGCTCGGCGACTCTCAGGCAGGTGCTGTTCGATGACAGTGCGCTCGTGCACCATACCAGCTGGACACAGCCCGCCATCTTTGCGATTCAGATGGGCCTGGTGAAGCTGTTTCAGAGTTGGGGATTGTCACCTGACATGGTGCTCGGACACAGTGTTGGTCAATACGCTGCTGCGTGTACGGCTGGAATGATGTCGTGGGAAGACGGTCTTCGACTCATTGGAGAACGCGGCCGGCTCATTGGTGACCTGCCGTCCGGCGGGCTGATGCTCGCCGCATTCGCCTCTCTCACTCAGGTGGAAGAGGTCCTGCACGAGCAATCATTCGGAGATTCAGTTTCAATTGCTGCAAGGAATGGCACTCATATTGTCCTCAGCGGTGAGGCCGCTCCGATTGAGTTGCTGGAAGAACGGTTCGGCGAACGGAGTCTCCGCACGAAGCGGCTGAAGACGTCTCATGCGTTTCATTCCTCACTGATGGATCCCGCGCTGGGACCGTTTCGAGAATTCGCTGCTGACATCACGTTTTCGTCGCCTGATATTCCGCTGATTTGCAATGTGAGTGGGGAAGTTCTGCCGCCCGACTCGACGACGGACGCCGCTTACTGGTCCGACCATATTCGCCAGCCGGTCGCGTTCGCAGAGAGCATCACCAGGGTTCAGGAACTCGGCTGCGAACTGCTCCTGGAGATCGGGCCGCAGGGTCACCTGACACGCATGGCTGCAGCCAACTGGACGCAGGCTGCCGAGAACCTTGTGAGCTGTCTGGATCCAACTTCGGATGACATCGGTGCCGTGCGTCAGGCCGTTGCGCGGTTGTATGTGAACGGCGCAGCGGTCGACTTTGAAGCACTTCACCACGGTCGCCATGCGCGGAGGGTGCTGCTGCCGACCTATCCGTTTCAACGCCGCAGATTTTGGGGTCCCGACAAGCCTCGAGCGGACCATGCGGAATTTCACACAGCTCACCCACTGCTCGGCCAGAAGATCTCGCTGGCCGGCGTCAACAACGAAACACGCTACGAATCGTATGTGGAACCCGACAGTCCGCCATGGCTGTCGGATCATCAGGTGATGGAGCAGACGGTACTGCCCGGTGCTGCATTCGTCGAGATGGGCATCGCTGCCGCAGCCGGATTTCCGGCCAGTCTCAGTCAGGTAATTTTTGAACAACCGCTGCGGCCGGCGCACAGAACGCCCATCCAGACGATTGTGCGCGAATCAGACGCGACGACGACCATCGAGTCATATTCCGCAGCTGACGGCGGCAACTGGTCACGGCATTTTACAGCCGAGTTGCCATCGTCGAATGAAGCAGGGCGACCGGCCCCTGTCGCTCTGGGCGCTCTTCGGCAGAGCCTCTCAGAATCATCCTCTGCGGAAGCGTTCTACGCGAAGATGAATGATGTCGGACTGGCTTACGGACCGGCCTTCCAGGTGATCAGAGAGATCCGATTCAACGATGAGGCAATTCTGACTCGGCTGGAAACACAGGGTGATATTCGGGGCTTTCATGTCGCTCCCACTCTGCTCGACGGGGCCCTGCATTCTCTGGCAGTTGGTCTCTTGCGGGAGGATGATGGAACTCTCTTTCTGCCGGTCGGCATCGGCCGCGTGACATGTTTTGGCCCCGTTCCGAATGACGTCTGGTGCCATGCGACATGGAAATCAGCCCTTTCGTCAGATGAAACTGCAGATCAGAAACCAGGAACGGAAAGACGGCTGGCTGACGTAACGTTGTTTTCTGAGTCAGGCGAAGTCTACCTGACGATCGCTGACCTGCAGCTGAAGCAGATCGACCGCGCAGTCTTGCGAAAGATGAGTGGTGTGGGTGCACGCCGACTCATTTACGAGCTGGAGTGGGAAGAGTTTCGACTGCCGGATGTGTCAGCTGAGGCTCGGAGCTGGCTTGTCCTCAGTGATTCCGGTGAGGAGTCTGCCGCCCATCTCGCCGAAGAGCTGGAAGCAGCCGGGCAGCAATGTCAGTCCGCGGAATGGGAGAGCTTTGGTGCCTATATTGATTCCGAGTCACCTCCGGCCGGGATTGTCTGCCTGCTGCCAGACGAAGCGCGTGTGAGCTGTGAAGGGCTGCTTGAACTTGTTCAGCAACTGCAGGCAGCGAATATCCATGAGCTGGCGTGCGGCTTGACGCTGATCACGCGGTCCGGCGTTGCAGTCGCGCCGGGTGAGTCCTGCGAGCCGGATCAATCCAAATACTGGGGACTCGGCCGGGTCATTGGAGCGGAACGGCCTGGGCTGCGTTGTCGTATCCTCGATATCGACAGTACCGCCCCGTTGAGTCAGGTGGTTGAATTTCTCAGAGCGGAAACGCGGGATAATCAACTTGGTTTGAGGAGTGGAACGTTCTTCGTGCCACGCATGAAAGCAAGGTCGCACCAGGGATCCGCACAGAATGGAGGTGCGTCGGCATCTCATGAACCAAGAAGCGACTGTTCTTATCTCATCACTGGCGGACTCGGAAAACTCGGCCGACAGGCAGCCCGTTGGCTCGCTGAGAACGGCGCCGGTGAGGTCGTCCTTGTTTCGCGACGCGCGCCGGACGAGGAAGGATCAGCGTTCCTGAATGACATCGAAGCAACGGGATGTCGTGTGACGGTGCACAACGCCGACATAAGTGCGCGAGAAGATGTTGCCGCCCTGTTCGAGTGTTTTCAGAAAGACAGTGAAACCGGCAGGCTGTTGCCGCTCTGCGGGATTATTCACGCGGCCGGAGTTCTGGACGACGCACTGCTTGGCGAACAGTCGTGGGACCGGTTTGAACGAGTACTCGCTCCCAAAATTGACGCCGCCAGACTTCTCGATGAGTTCTCGCGCGAGCTGTCTCTTAACTTTTTTGTGCTGTATTCGTCTGTCGCGGCGGTGCTCGGCTCACCCGGGCAAAGCAACTATGCAACCGGGAATGCATTTCTGGACGGACTGGCATGGCAGCGCCGTGCCGACGGACTTCCGGCAACCAGTATCAACTGGGGTCCGTGGACCGAAGGAATGGCAGCGGATGAAAACATCGTGAAACGGCTTGCTCTGCAGGGAATCACTCCGCTTTCGGTGGAAGAGGCCCATCAATGCATGGAGCAGATCCTGGCAACCGCAACGACTCAGGCGACCGTGCTGGACGTCGACTGGCGACGCATGCAGGTCGCCACCGGTCAGGAACCGCCACCCATGCTGCAGGACCTTGCCCCGGCAAGGCAGATGACTCAGGGCGGCAATTCTGCTTTCGCGGCGAAACTCAGGCAACTGCGTGGGCCCGCGCAGAAAGATCTGCTGGTCACGACCATTCAGGAATTACTCCAGCAGGTTCTTTCGACATCAGAGGCACCGGAGACCGACCGTCCATTGATTGAAATGGGGCTCGATTCGCTGATGGCGGTCGAGTTCAGTACGCAGTTACAGGTGATGCTCGGAGAATCGTTTGTCGTTTCGCCGACGATGCTGTTTGATCATCCGACGATCGACGCCATTTCCGATCACCTGCTCGAAATGGTCGACGACGCAGAGCCGGAGGCAGCAATGCCGTCCCCGGCTCAGGCAGTCGACACCCCTGAAACTGTTGCCATCAGCCGCCGAGAGCCGATTGCGATTGTTGGCATGAGCTGCCGATTTCCGGGAGCTCAGAATGTTGATGAGTTCTGGGACAACCTGCTGAATCAGGTGGATTCCGTGCGCGAAATTCCAGCCGATCGCTGGGACATCGATCAGTTCTATGACGCGGGCCGCAAGCCGGGAAAAATGTACACTCGCGAAGGAGGGTTCCTGGACGACATTGCAGAATTCGACGCAGCCTTCTTCAACATCTCTGATCAGGAAGCGTGCTGGATCGATCCACAGCACCGAATGCTGCTCGAGAACAGCTATCGGGCTCTGGAAGATGCAGGCATCCCGACTCAGCCGCTGGAAGACAGGAATGTCGGTGTTTTCATGGGAATCATGGGGCAGGATTATGCATTCCTGCCTCGCCTTGAGGACTCACACATCGTAGAGGCGTTTGAAGGCGCCGGACTTTCTCACAGCGCGGGCGTCGGCCGAATCAGTTATGTGTTTGGGTTTGAAGGGCCCAGTATCGCGGTCGATACAGCCAGCAGCAGTTCTCTGGTAGCCGTCCATCAGGCAGTCCGCAGTCTGCAGGATGGAAACTGCAACATGGCACTGGCGGGCGGTGTGAATGCGATTTTGGCGCCCGTGAACTCTCTGTTGATGTCGAAGGCAGGACTGCTGGCTCCGGATGGTCGCTGCAAGTCCTTTTCTGCAGCGGCTGATGGCTTCGGTCGTGGTGAAGGCTGTGGGGTCGTCGTCCTGAAGAGACTGAGCGATGCTGAGCGCGACGGCGATCGTGTGGTGGCCGTGATTCGCGGGGGCGCTGTTGTGCACAACGGAACAACAGGTGGCATTACGTCGCCGAGCGGTAAAGCTCAGGCACGCGTCATCAGTGAAGCACTTCAGGACGCTCGAATTGCACCGTCACAGGTGCAGTATCTGGAGGCTCATGGAACTGGTACGGAATTTGGTGACCCAATGGAACTTGGTGCTGCCGCATCAGTTTATGGCAAGGGCCGCAAACGCAGTCAGCCAATGCTGGTTGGGAGCGTAAAAGCCAACATCAGCCACCTTGAGGCCGCGGGCGGAATATCGGGGCTTATCAAGACGGCATTGTGTCTGCATCATGGTGTCATTCCGCCGCAGATGCACTTTGATAAACCCAGTCCGCACATTCCGTGGCGACGACTCCCAATGAAAATGGTGGAAGAGCGGACTGAATGGCCGGACACCGAGGAACGAATCGCCGGGGTCACCGCGCTGGGACTGGTTGGGACCAATGCTCATATTGTGTTGAGTTCTGCTGAGACCGCGGCAGACAGCGTAGCCCGCAATTCCTCTGACACTGACGCCGGGGAGGGTGATGGCGTACAGCAGGATTCAGAACTTCTGGTCCTGAGTGCACGAAGCCAGACGGCACTCCGCGACCTTGCCGCCGGATTCAGCACCCTGATTCGCAAGAGTGATTCTGACGCCCTGTCACTGGCAGATCTCTGCTTTACTGCGGCCACAGGCCGCCGGCACTACGAGCATCGACTCGCACTTGTCACGGCCTCAGGTCAGGAAGCGCAACACAAACTCACTGAATTTGCCAAACCTGCTCAGGGTGCGGCAGACGCTCCGCTGACGGTCGATCGCCAAAACGGGATGCTCTACGGTCATGCCAGGTCCAGTCCCAGACTGGCATGGTCCTTTGGTAGCCATCCCATTGATGAGGCCGTCCTTCGCAGCCTGTTTGATTCAGAGCCTGCGGCACGGCAGTTGATTTCTGAATTCGATGACCGACTGATGTCTGACGGTTCGAGTCTCAGCATTGCTGGCTGGCTGATGCAGACTGCCGACACCGAGGAGAGCAACAGACCTTCCGAACACGTCATGTTATTTATCCATCAGGCCGCGGTAGTCGCTGCCCTGCGGCAGGCTGGAGTGGAGCCCGATGTGGTCCACGGAACGGGAGTCGGACAGTACACCGCGGCGTGCGTCGCGGGGTGTCTGTGTTTTAAGGATGCTCTTGCGATGCTGATTCGCCGCGACAACCTGTCGAGGGAAGCATCGGACGAGGACCTTGATGCTTTTGAAGAGTACGCCGACCAGTTCAATTTCTATCCGCCCAACATGCCTCTTATCTGCAGTGTGAGCGGTGACCTTGTCCCCATCCATCAATCTCCGGGTGGCCGCTACTGGCGTGATCATCTGGTCTCCGAACCAGGTGATTTATGGTCTACGAAAACGCTTATCGAGCAGGATTGCGACATACACCTCTGGTTTTCGGCAGCAAACGAACTGTCATCTGAACCCGAGACTGCAATGTCGTGGTTCGGGGCCGAGACCAGGCAGGATGAAGCACCAGCAGAATTCGTGATGAAAAACATCCTCTCACGTCTATACATCCGGGGTGTGGCGCTGGATTTTACCAACGTATTTGCCGGCCGCAGTCTGCAGAAGACCCGCCTGCCCCATTACCCATTTCAAAAACGACGTTACTGGATTACTGAGATAGAAGAGCACATTGGCGGATGAGCAGTCTCCCTGAGTTGCCTGCCGCCAATGTGAAATGTCACGAACAGCCGAACAATCAAACCATGATGAGCGACAACAACGACTTTGACGTCACGATCCTCGGGGGAGGCCTCGCAGGTCTCACGCTGGCGCGTCAGATCCTGATGGAGCGGCCTGAGACACAGGTGGCCGTAGTGGAAAAGCGAACGTTTCCCGTCGACGAAACCACCTGTAAGGTGGGCGAGTCCTCTGTGGAAATCGGGGCCCACTATTTCGGCGAAGTCCTGAAACTCAAAAAGCACCTGACCGACGACCAGTTGCCGAAGTTCGGTCTGCGATTTTTCTTTCGTGAACCACACCAGGGGCTGGCAGACGGAACGGAAGTTGGTGGCAGCGAGTTCTTTTCGGCTCCCAGCTATCAGGTCGATCGGGGCCGCCTGGAAAACTATCTCGCGGACCATGCGGAAGACATGGGGGTAACCGTCTTCGGCGGCTCAAAAACCAGATCAGTCACCCTGTGTTCCGAATGTGAAGGTGCTGATCAGCACGAGGTGGAATTCACGCAACAGGGAGACACAACCCGGATCCGCAGTCGCTGGGTCGTCGACGCCAGTGGTCGCGCTGCATTCCTGAAGCGAAAGCTGCAACTCTCAGAGGATATTGGACATGATATTAACGCAGCATGGTTCCGTATCGACGCCAATATCCAGGTAGACGGCTGGTCCGACGACGAAGAGTGGCAGACGCTCACCGGCAAAGTACCGAGGCGCTGGCTGAGTACCAATCACCTGATGGGTGAAGGCTATTGGGTCTGGCTCATTCCGCTCGCGACAGGTTCAACCAGTATCGGTATTGTCGCCGACCCGCGGATTCACCCGCTGTCAACATTCAACAGCCTTGAGAAGTCCATGGACTGGCTGGAGGCCCACGAACCGGATTGTTTTGACAGTCTGCAGCCTCATCGTGACAAGGTGCAGGACTTCCTTGCCATGAAGAATCTGGCAAAGGGGTCGCGCCAGGTGTTCTCGGCCGAGCGTTGGGCGCTCGTCGGCGAAGCAGGCGTCTTCCTCGACCCGTTCTACTCGCCGGGCAGCGACTTCATCGCGATTGGCAACACAATGGTTACAAAGATGATCATGGATGACCTTGCTGGTCGCCCGATTGATCATCTCGCACCGACCCTGCAGAGTATTTTTCTGACTCTGTTTCAAAACAATCTGTTGACCTATCGCGATCAATATCCATTGTTCGGCAATCCCCGCATCATGGCACTCAAGTTTGTCTGGGACTACGCAGTTTACTGGGGCTTTCCTGCTCTGCTGTACTTCAACGATAAGCTGACAGACGTGGGATTCATTCAGTCTCTCTCGAAGGGGATTGAAGAGATTCGTGATATGAATCTGCAGATGCAGGATTTCTTTCGGGCGTGGTTCCAGGCGGATCCGGAAGTTAACGCGGACCCTGCCTTTGTGGATCAGAGTGAAGTTGAACTAATGACTCGATTGAACGCTGAGTTAAGAGAGAAACTGGATGATGCCGCCCTGCGAAAACGATTTGGTGCAAATGTTGGCCTGATTCGGGATCTCATGTTCGAAATCACAGATCGCGTGAAGCGAACACAGCCGTCTGTTGCGACCACAATTCCCGAGATGCGACCATCAACAAATCGACTTTGTCAGGTGTTCGAATCGCTCAACCTATAGCCACGATAATTACCTGATCAGGCAGAAATCGACTTTCCGACGTCCTTTCCGTGTAGCAGTAAAATGGATTCAGAATCTGACATCACAATCCTCGGCGGCGGCCTTGCGGGGCTGTCACTCGCGCTGCAGATTCGGCAGAAACAGGCAGATGCAGCGATCACAGTGCTTGAGAAACGCGAGCACCCGGTGCCCGAGGCGGCTCACAAGGTTGGCGAGTCAACCGTCGAAGTGGCGGCACATTACTTTGGCAAGGTCCTCGGACTGCGACAGCACATCGCTGAGCAGCAGTTGCCGAAGCTGGGCCTTCGATTCTTTTTCCCTGCGGGAGACAATTCGCGTATTGAACAGCGTCTGGAGCTTGGCGGACGGCAGTATGCACCATGTCCCAGCTATCAGCTCGACCGGGGACGTTTCGAAAATCATCTCGGCGACCTGTGCCGCGAACGAGGCATTCAGTTTGTCGATCAGGCAGACATCAAGTCCATCAGCATCGGAAGTGCCTGGCGCAGACACAGCGTCAGTTTCCTGCGGAACGAGCAAACAGCGAACGTCTCCTCGAAGTGGGTCATTGACGCAAGTGGTCGCCGGGCCTTCCTCAAACGACAGCTTGGCATGCAGGTGCCATCTCCTCATATAGCCAACGCCGCATGGTTCCGTTTCAGTCGTCACATAAAAATCGACGACTGGTGCAGCGATCCAGCCTGGAGCGATGGTCACAGCGGTTCCACCGGACGCTGGTTCAGCACGAATCACCTGATGGGGAAAGGCTACTGGGTGTGGATGATCCCGCTCGCATCGGGGTCGACGAGCATGGGCATTGTCGGAGGAGAGCCGTTCCACAAACTCACCGACTTCAACTCGCTCACCAAAGCCATTTCCTGGCTGGAGAAACATGAACCACAGTGCGCGGCGATCGCAAAAGATAATCTTGATCACGTGCAGGATTTTCGGGCGATCAAACACTATGGAACAGAGTGTCGCCAGGTCTTTTCGGCAAAGCGCTGGGGAATCACCGGAGAAGCGGGGTTCTTTCACGACCCGTTCTATTCACCGGGCAGCGACTTCATCGCCTTCTCGAACACATTCCTCACGGACCTGATTGACCGTGACCTCTCCGGGCGAGGGTTCAGAATTCGTGCGTACTCCTACGACCGCATCTTCAAACGTTTTTTCTACGGGACCATGACGGCTTATCAGGATCAGTATTGCCTGTTTGGAAATCCCACAGTCATGCCCGTCAAGATTCTGTGGGACTATCTGATCTACTGGTCGATCACCGCCTTCATCTTTATGCAGGATCGTATGTGTCAGCAGACGATGTACCTCCGCAATCTCTTCCGTCTTTCAAGACTTGGAAAGCTAAACCACTTCATGCAGGACTTATTTCGGCAGTGGCATGCTGCGACTGAGGGTCGGCCCCGGTCTGGCCTGATCAATATTTCAGAGATCCCGATTATTCGGGAGATGAACAGCAGACTGATTGAGAATATGAACAGCGGTATCTATACCCAGCGGTTTGAATCAAACGTATGCCAGTTAGAGCTACTCGCATCAGAAATCGTTGCCGAATCCGGGCTTAATTTAAAGGTTCCGAAAGCTGGCTCCTCCTCGTTGGCACTCACGCGTGACTGTTTCGCGAAGGTCTTCTCGCCGGCAACTCGGACGCTGGCAGCCCATTCCTCGTAGAGACACACGTCAAGCTGCTATTGCCCGTCGCATGCGAAATTGCCACGGTCGAACGTAATCTCGTGCGAATTGAGACAATCCTGGACGACCAATCAAGCGGCCTCTCGCTCCAGCTCTTTCAGTCGCTTTGCCTGATCGCTGCGAATCCCGCCATACTCCTGACGCCAGCGGTAGTAAGTGCTGTCCGTCACGCCGATCTGGATCGGCAACTCTCGGATGAGATTGTCTCTGCAGTTTGTGAGCAGATGCCACAGATCAACATTGCTGCGTTGTCGATGCGAGGTGATCAGGGCTGAAGCTCGTGATTCGGAAGGAACTGCCGACCGCCTGACGGCCGGTTTGCGTTAATACGTCCGACCAAAATCGATAGAATCCATGAGAGCGAACGCGAACAGCATCTTCAGAATCCTGATTCGTCAGAGATCATGGACCAATCGATGAACAGCGACACTCTGGTAGAACTCAGATACGGGCGTGGACACCTGGGTCTCACCGTCCCGTCTTCGCCCCCACCGGCGATCATCCGCAAGCCTCCGATGCCCGTTCTCGCTTCCCCCGCAGACGCCGTCAAAGAGGCGCTGAATAATCCGATTGGCTGTTTGTCTCTGTGTCAGCAGGCAGAACGTTCGGAGTCAGCATGCATTCTCATCTGCGACATCACTCGGCCTGTCCCGAATCATCTCTTTCTTCGTCCTCTCATCGAGGAACTTCTCAAAGGAGGTCTGACAACTGACCAGATCTGTATTCTGGTGGCCACAGGCCTGCACCGGCCCAATGAGGGAAGTGAACTTGAGGAACTGATCGGTGATCCGTGGGTTCTGGAGAACATCAGCGTTGAAAACAACTTTGCCACACGTGACGCAGATCACGTTTTCGTCGGTAAGACAGACACGCGTGGGACAGTGGTTCGCCTGAATCGTCGACTGGTGAATGCAGATCTCAGGATCGCCACCGGCCTTGTCGAACCCCACTTCATGGCAGGGTATTCAGGCGGCCGTAAAGTAATCGCTCCAGGCGTAGCACACCATGAGACGATTCGCACGTTCCACAGCGCCCGATTTATGAATGATAGCGCGACAACCAGCTGCAATTTCATCGGCAACCCCCTGCACGAAGAACAACTGGAGATCATTCGACTGCTGGGAGGTGCCATGGCAGTTAATACGGTCCTTGATGAAGACCGGCAGCTGTCGCATATCAACTTCGGCGAGATCATTGCGAGTCATGCCGAAGCCGTCGACTTTGTCCGTGGATACTGTGAGATTGACTGTGATCGACAGTATCAGACAGTCGTGACAAGTGCTGCCGGCTACCCGCTGGACAAGACCTATTACCAGACAATCAAGGGCATGGTCTGTGCGATGCAGATTCTCAAGCCCGGTGGGAACCTGCTCATCGTCTCTGAGATTTCAGAGGGTTTTGGTTCAAACGAGTTTCGAGAAGCACAACGCCGACTCGTCGCTGGGGGACCACAGGCATTTCTCGATGATATTCTGCAAAAGCCGTTTGCCGATATCGACGAGTGGCAGACACAGATGCAAACGAAACCAATGTTTTGCGGACAGATTCACCTGGTCACAAGCGGACTCTCAGACGAGGAAGCCTCCATCACGGGTGTGCAGGTACAGTCGGATCTTCAGAGCATCTTTAATAAGTGCCTCGACTCGTCAGCCGACCGGTCTGTCGCCGTCATCCCGGAAGGTCCATACGTCATCCCAATGTACAGACACAGTGCACACGTCGCGTGACGCGACGTAGCCACTAAGTCGACGGTCCTGTGAAGCTGGTCCAGTCAGGACATCCACGCTGAAAGTGGCCCGGTCTGATCAATGGACGACGGGAGAGTGAGATCCGGTTGCCCAAACTGATCCTGTTCAATACCCGCAGCCTGAAGCAGGCTGACGTAGGCGTGAGCGATCGTATTGTGCCGGTCTTCCCCCCAGCCTGGTACGTGGATGTACTGACCTGCCTTCAACGCACCGCCCGCTGTGCCTAACGCCACCATCGGCCACTCAAAGCAGTTGCTGTGGTGCTTTTCCCCGTGGTCACTGAGGTACAGGATCACCGTATTGTCGAGCATCGTCCCGTCCTCCTCGGGCACCGCTTCGAGCTGTTTTGCCATGGACGCGATCTGCTGCATGTGGAAATTCATGATACGTTCGCGAGTGGCAAACTCTCCCATTCCGTTGTCGAATTTTTCTCCTCCGGAACCTCCCTTTTCACCTTCGATCATGTGCCCGATCTGATGCACAGTTTTACTGCCGAGTCCGAGTCCGGTTAGACGCAGCCCCAGATGGTCAGCTCGGATTGAAACAACCTGAGTTAACCCGCCAATCAATGCTGAAGTTGCGAGCTGGAAATGCGCCTTCAGACGTTCAATCTCAACATCTGATCGAAAATCATCAGTCAGGTCAGGGGCCGCAGCAGTCAGCTGCTTTTTCATCGCCCGCAGCTTCTCCCCCTGCGCTTTCAGCGAGCGAAACCCCTCGAGATAGTGTTCCAGTTTCTCTTTCTCCACTCCCGGAAGTGTGGCTCTGAATCGATTGATATCGGACACCATGAAGTCCAGCACATTTCGGTCCACAGCGGCAGCGGCCTTTAGCTGCCGGTCAGTGACAACCGACCCAAACAGATCCTGATAGGCTGTCATCGGGTCCGCATAACAGGGCAAAGGCTTTTTGGCGGCAGCCGCAAACAGTCCGGTGTAAACAACCTGCGGGCCGATTTCTTCCATTGCGAGACCAAGATGAGCAAACGGTGTGTTGAAGGAACGAGACAACAAACCGTCGACCGTTGGAGTCGTTGGAGGCGCACCACCCTTTGCTCCTCGGCACGCTCCCAGAGCTCCATATCCGGCGCCGTGGCTCTCATTCGCCATGCGCCCGGAAAGCCCCTGCAGCACTGTCACCTGATGTCGCCAGGGCTCCAGTGGAGCCAGCCCGCGGCTGAGCGAATGGTCTTTCAGAGGTGCGGTTATCAGTTTCTTCTGTGACAGTCTTGCCCCGCGTGGACGAACCAGAGACTCCAGTCCCTGCGGCTGAAGTTCTGTTGGCAGGATCCCGTTTGCCCGAACCACAAACACAAACCGTTTGGGAGTCCTTCCTGACTGATCAGCAGCACGAGCGGCGATTCCCTGCAGAAAGGGCGCGACCGCCAGTCCTGCGCACGCATTATGGAGAGCTTTTCGACGTGAGAGTGGATGTTCCATACTTACTTCCTCAAAAGAAATGAGTCCGAAGTCACCAGCGCCACCATGAGTTCCTGAAAACTGCCACCACTCTTGACGTATGCTGAATCCATTGCGATCAGCGTGGGAGAATCAGGCAGAGTTTCGTTGCGTCCCATCCAGAACCGAAACACATGACGAACAAAACACTGCCGGACTCGTGGCGACGCGGCGAGGCGGTGCATCATCTGCACTGGCCCGTCAACCTTTCCGTCCAGCTCAGCATCACCTGAACCAGTGATCTCTCCTGATACATCGACCGGTCTGCTCCTGAACTCCTCTTCCGGGTGCCCCCTGGAATGTGAATCCCGCCATGTCACTTTCCTCAATCGGGAATAAGCTTCGAACTCTGAGGCAATTACGTGATCGTCCTGAGTAACCAGGTGGTCGGTCCGATAACGCCCGAAATCATCGTACGCTTCCAGAGGATTCCCCAGCGGATTCATTTTCCGGTGACAACGCCAGCACTCGGAACGATTGACAATCGCGAACCGTTGCCGAAGTGTCTGCTTTGGCTCGTCCGGCAGTTGGGCAGCCACACCGATTGGGATATCAGGGACAATTCCTGCCAGAAGTTTCTCACGAATCCAGCGTCCCCGTCGGACCGGATCGGTTTCAAAGTTGCCACTATGAGCGACAAGCCATGCCGGATGAGTCAGCATTCCGGCGCGCTGTCCTTCGGGCATTGCAATTGGAACCTGGGACAGCCCTCCCTGATCCGGACGTTCCACGGGGCCATCAAGATTGTAGACGCGGTTTTCTCGAATTGGCTTCCGGTTAGCGCGGGAGTTTACGAAGTACCGATCACTGGTCAGCAACACTTTCAGCACATTGCGATCGTCTTTTAACGCCCGCAGAACGAACCAGTCAGCGTCCCTGACAAGATCCCATGCATTCAGCTTTCCGTCATGACGGGAGTCATCCTTGAAGACGTCAGGAGCCGCAACATACCCGAAGTACTGACGGAAGAACCTCAACAGACGAGGATGCCCGGTCTCCATCAGCCTGGGACTGGTAATGCCGGCCCCTTTACCGGTTGGCCAGAAGTTCTTTCCCGCTGGCGCCCGGACTCGCCGATCCGAAGACGTCAGCATCCGACGGAATTCTCGCTCCACATCAGCACGAGTCGCAAGCTTTCCCTCCTCCGCAGCCTTCAGAATCTGAGCGTCAAGGTAGTCAAAAAGTGTGTACGAAACGGCGTACGCAACTTCGCGTGGTGAAAGCCATCGACGACCATCCGGCAGCACCCGTCCAAGACCAACCTCCATCCGGAACAGGAACTCCGGCGACATCATCATGGTCGTGAGAAACCCTGTCAGAGCTGCGTCTCGCCCTGCCAGTTCCAGATTGGGGGTGAGGAATTCATCACGATATCGAGCTAACTCCAGCTTTGTGGGAGGCCTTTCGAGCAAAAATTCAAAGGCATACGCAATCACCGCGTTCAATTCTGACTCACCTGGTGGCCCCTGCCCGACGGCAAATGACCTGAACAATGGATGACGTGAGTTCTCCCGCCCACCCGGGTTGCGGCGGGCAGAGCCACTCTTGTTTTTCACACGTGCCACCCGTCCGTAAACAAGCGTGGCAGCCGCTCGCTTACAGTTCTGCATGAGAGTTCGGATGGCAGCCTGATCGGCGTACAGATAAGAATAGTCTCGAAACCCATGATCGCCCGTTGAAGTCAGAGGAGCGTTCAGTTTTCGTGCCATGTCGATGGTCGCTGCAAAACGCAGATAGATTTCAGGACTGATTCGCCACAGGCGAGAAGACGTATACGCCGGTCCGATATGCTCGCCGCTGAACAGCGCGTCATGATCCACGCGATTGCCGTTTTGAGGGAGCGACAGGTCTGGTAACTCATATCCAGCCGCCGTCAGTTCACTATCCAGCCACTTCAGAAGCTGTTTCTTCTGCTCGACAGCAATTGGACCTGCATCCGGCGGTGGCATATCGCCAAGGCTGACCATCTCCCGGATTTTCTGCCATCCTTCAAGGTCAGCACCTGCGACACTCGTGCTGAGACCCGTCACGGAGAAACCCGCTTCCGGATCTGCCCTGCCGTGGCAGCCAGCACAGGAGTCACGCAGTACCTGCAGGTGTTCATCTGCATCGGCAGCGTGAACGGCCCATGCAAGCCCTGCCAACAGGCATAAAAAAACGGTCAGGGAATGGCCTGAAGCGGTCCCGAGTCGTGTTTCGGTATATTGTATTAGCACCGGTTCCAGTCTTTTGATCATCGTATGCCGGTTCTCATCGCGAGGGTGCCTACCCTGACAGGGTCGATGGGACTCGCCGAAGGACTATTTCACACACTCTCAGATCGCAAAGCAATTCCATGTCGGACTGGTTGAACGTGACGCTGCTGACTGCTCTTGCCGGTTTTGCAATGCCGGTCGGAGCGTGCCTGGCTGCGTTCGAGAATATTCAGTCACGCTGGCTTCAGCAGGAGTTTCGCCATCTGGTCATAGCATTCGGAGGTGGGGCCCTGTTGTCAGCCGTTGCACTCGTCCTTGTCCCGGAAGGTTCAGAACATCTGAGTATTCCTGCCGCTGCCGTCTGTTTCGCAAGCGGAGGGCTGTCATTCATGGCGCTCGACATCTGGCTTGCGCGAGTCAACAGCCCAATGGGCCAGATGGCAGCCATGCTGTCTGATTTTGTGCCTGAGTCAATCGCACTGGGCGCCGCAATCGCCGCAGGCAGTCAGGCCGGACTGTTACTGGCAGGCCTGATGGCACTGCAAAACGTTCCGGAAGGATTCAATGCCTTCAGAGAACTCCGGACGGCCTTTCGTCCGGCAACGATCATCACGGCATTTAGCGCAATGGCACTCCTGGGGCCAGTGAGTGGACTCACCGGTTTCTACCTGCTGGCCCCTTACCCGGTTTCGGTAGCCGGAATCATGATGTTTGCAGCAGGAGGCATTCTCTACATTGTCTTTGGAGACATTGCTCCGGAAGCGAAACTGAAGAATGCCTGGATGGTTCCGTTCGGCGCCGTAGCTGGTTTCCTGCTGGGACTGATCGGAAAAATGCTGACGGGATAGAAAAGCGCGAACTCAGTTGTTCGCACCAAGTTGCCGGCGGCGACGCCGATGAACGGCAGATCCGATGAAACCAGGTGCACATACCAGCGTTCAACCGGGCTCAGAAATCGCAGTATTATCGCTGTTAGGCGTAAGGAACTTTGCCTCAAACTGGCTGATCGGAATTGGCATTCCGTCCGTCGAAATGATTTGGACGGAGTCGAACAGGTACGGGCCATTCTGAGGATCAGGGACGTTTGTCCCGTACCAGCAGCCATACGTGCTGGGCACGAAAAATCCCGCCTGAATCAAATTCAACCACATCAGATTCAGTGAATCCAAGCCGGGCTCCAAAGGCAAATTCGTTGCATCATTCTCACGCATTCCAATGGCCGGTCACCAGGCGCACAAAAACAGGAAGGCGGCTTTCGCCGCCTTCCATGCAGAGGTCGCTGATCTGTTGGGCATGGAGACCGTGCCCACGAACCTGCAGTTATTCAGGCAGAATCACACTGTCAATGACGTGGATGACGCCGTTGCTCGTGTCGATGTCTGTGGCAACCACTTTGGCTCCGTCAACCATGACTCCCTTGTCTGACACTTTAATGTCAACGCTCTGACCGTTCGCTGTTTTCGCATGGGAGAGCTTTACAACGTCTTCCGCATAGACCCGACCGGAAACGACGTGGTAGGTCAGGATGGCCTGCAACTTCGCCTTGTTTTCCGGCTTCAACAGTGTCTGGACGGTTCCTTCGGGAAGTTTCGCGAAGGCTGCGTCCGTCGGAGCAAACACGGTCAGCGGACCTTTGCTCTTGAGCGTATCAACAAGCCCGGCTGCTTTGGCTGCGGCGATGAGTGTGCCAAACTTGCCGGCACCAGCAGCGGTGTCCACGATGTCTTTGTCGCTCGGCAGGATGACTGAGTCGATAACGTGAATGACGCCGTTAGCGGTTTCGATGTCAGTCTTCAGTACTTTCGCGTTGTCGACTTTCACGCCAGCGTCAGAGACAGCGATAGAGACTCTCTGCCCCTGGGCAGTCTTCGCACCGGACAGTTTTACGACCTGAGCTGCCTTCACTCGACCGGGCACCACGTGGTAGGTCAGAATGGCCTGCAGTTTGGTCTTGTTCTCAGGCTTCAGCAGGGTTTCGACCGTCCCCGCGGGAAGCTTTGCAAACGCCTCGTCGGACGGAGCGAAAACAGTAAAGGGCCCCTGCGATTTCAGTGTATCGACCAGACCCGCGGCCTGAACCGCCGCAACAAGCGTGTTAAATTTACCAGCACCGATAGCGGTATCGACGATATCTTTGGCCGTCGCTGGAATAGTCGAAAAGGAAGCAGCCAAAGTAACGGCTGCAACAGCGAATGATTTTCTCAGTAATTTCATTGTGTTTTCCTTACATTTATTAGTGATCTAAAATTTTTATTTTGATTTCTCTTAAAGCTTATGAGAAGACTAGGATCATACGCAACACTGATCGAGCCGGATCGCGTGCGATGAAAAAATCTGAAATTTTTTTAGGACGCGGTTTTTCAGTACCGCGCGGGTGTCAGGAACAGGCCTTCAGAAGGGCCGGGCCGCCCTCGCGTCCGTTAATCAGCGAGTCTTCTTGGGATTATTCGGGCAGGTGTTCCTCAATCCCCGTGATGAAGCTGTCCCGCGCGCGGAACCTTTCGAACCAGTCTGCAACGCGGGGATGCCGGTTTTGCCACATGGAGTCAATGTTGAGCATATGAAGGCGGTTGATGTAGGGAATTACACCGATGTCGGCGAGTGAAAACGTCTCGCCCGCCAGCCATAGCCGGTGAGTTAGTTCTTCGTCCATCTGCGCCAGCGTTTTGCGGTGTTTGTCCACCGCCTGACGCACCACTTCGGAGCCATAGCCTCCGTATATCCAGCCGTATCGGCGTTCTCTGCTGACCACGTCAGGGGCGTCCTCGATGAAACGTCTGGCGCGCGCTTCGCCTTTGGCAAGGACGTTATGACGGTGAGAAACCGTGAAGGTTATGTCCACGACGAACGGTTGGAGAATTTCATCGACGATCCTTATCCAGATCCGCATGCGCGCCCGACCCGCGGGATCTGGCGGCCGGAGTGCAGGGTCGGGAAAAACGTCGTCGAGATATTCTCAAATGACCGTGGATTCAATGACGACATTGCCGTCATGCACGATAGTGGGTACGACGGCCTTGGGGTTCAGTTTTAGGTATTCAGGGTCGAACTGATCGGCGA
>CAJWGB010000072.1 GCA_913031625.1 uncultured Planctomycetaceae bacterium
TAGTGGGTTTCGCCTGGCTTTCCAGCATGGGCCCTTGTCTAGAACCAGAGAGCCAGCGGGCGACATAGCGGAACATGTGACGTTTGTCGCAAAACCTGTCCGCAGTTGGGCAGTGAATGGAACAGATGTCAGTTCAGCTTCCGCTAACGACGCCCGACAGATGGCCCGGGCACTACTCAGACGTGATGTCCGGCGAAAATTTGGCATCGCCGAAGCCGAGGATCGGGTAAAAGATGAACGGCAGCAACAGCAGACCGACACCGAAGCCGCCGCCTTTGCCGAACCGCCGGGCGATTTCAAATGGAATGGTAAGGCCGATCAGGTTAACAAACGGAATCAGCAACAGAATGATCCACCACGCCGGCTTTCCTGCGATTTTCAACATGACGATTACGTTGTAAATCGGAATGATTACCGCCCAACCGGGCTCACCGGCTTTGGAGAATGTTGCCGCGAACCCTGCGAGTATCCCGATTATGATTCCAAAGTAGAGGACCATCAGGATCAACGCTGCAGCGCCTCCGCCGTCGTCCTGGGCCAGCAATACGGATGAGTCCAAATGCGCCATCGTCGATCTCCCGTTTCAGTAGTCGCGTAAAACTCATAAAGGCGTCTATCGCGCCTGATGGGGGCATTAGAGCATCTGCGGCTCCAGTCAGCAATTCTCGGCTGAAATCGAACCCGGCTTCAATTACCAACTCCTGATTGTCGAAGAGCTTTGAGGTCGGTTCAGTTTCCTGACCCGACGACCCCTGGCAATGTGATGCGGCCGACGGCGCACAGGCAGGAGCCCACCACGTTGCGGTTCAACGGCTGCTCACTGTCGCTCGAACGTCAGCACGGCATCATCCTGGTTATCACCGCCCCCGCTGCTCGTGTAAAGCAGTTCTGTTCCTTTGGGTGTAAAGATCCACTTCCGATCATTCGCCCCGGCCTTTGATTCCCACGCACCGTTGTCCAGCGGTCGCCAGATAAACTCAACATCCTGCTCACCAAACTTTCCGGCGTTGGAATACCGCTGCTGGCGTTCAGAATACGTCACTCGCGCATTCAGGCTCCACAGGACTTTCCCGTCGGGAGAATACGCGATCATTTGATTCCGAAGAGAGTCGCGATAAGGACTCCACTCAAAAATCCACACGCGCCGCCCGCCATTGCTGGTCTTTGCAGACCACTTGCCCTCAAACGATGCAAGCGCCGAGAGTTCCGGAGTATTGGCTGCCGGCAACTTTTTCATCACGATTGTGCGAGTCGAGTCGGCCACTGTTCTGGTATAGATGAAACTGTCCGGCCCTTTTTTCCGGACACGAATGGCGCCCTGTGTCTGCGTGCCATCGGCGAGGGTTTCTGTCGACGTACCGACCCAGTCTTTGCCCTTTTCAATGGTGTATCGCAGTTCCAGGCGTGTCCCCGTTTTCCCCGACCAGACTTCCACCATTTCGCCGGACTTCGGGTCCCACGAACTGACAGCCACATCGTTGTGACGGTCGGATTCAGAAGACAGCAGCAGACAATTTCCTCCCGCGGCCCAGCGAGCCGTGTACCGTCCAGCCCACTTCTCACCCGCTTCAGTCCACTCGTATTCCCACTGCCCCACCAGATACGCCATCTCCTTACGAATTTCTGCAGGCACAGCAGACGGCTCAGCAGCGGACAGCGAAACACTGCACCACGTGGACATTACAAGGCATGCGACAGCCAGAATTGGAGTCATTGGATTTCTTTCAGTCATTGGATTTCTTGCATGAGAAAAAAATGAAGCAGACAGTATGCGGTTGAGTTTCTTGACTCGACAGCATCTATTTGTACCCCGACGGTACTTCACTTCACGCGAATATACTTGTCATGGAGCTTGTCAGCTGGCTTGCCACCAATAGTAAAATCGTCGCTGATCAGGTGGAGTTGCTGGTGCTTGTCTCTGGACAACCAGTAGCCCCGTCCCTTGATCTCCTTGCCGTCCTCGAGCGAACCGGTCAATACCCAGTTCCACTTATCAGGTGACTCCTTCCACGTGATGCAGTTCATGACAGTGCCACCAGTGAAGACAATCAGCGATTCGATCTGCTTTGTGGCAGTGTTGTAGGTACACAACTCGTGGCCAATACCGGTCCCGGCAGCATCGGTGACCATGAAAGCCGCCCCGTCTGCGACATTTTTGACCATACGGATTCCGGCAATGATGTCGCCACGTTTCTTTTTGTGTCCCGGCCAGTCGTGAATAAGTTTGATCTCAGAAGCAAATCGTCCGGTCATCAAGCGAGCAAATTCATCGAACTCTTCGCGAGTCGCAGTTCTGTCACCTTCATCGAGTTCTTTGTTGATCTGCTTGACGTCTCCATCGTCGGCACTGGCTGCGGTGAGAGGTATGCCTGGAAACGGTGTGGTTGCGATTGTCAGAGCCAGAAACGTAAGCAAGAAGGCTGAACGATTCATTAAAGTGGATCCTTGTGAATCAGATTTGTAGAAAAACTCGGCGTTGAGTCCCTGGCAGGTCTCCCCTCGGAATTCGGATGAGGAAACTTCTTCAGTCGAGGTGAACCAGTGTCAACCGCCGCTAACGAGAGCGTTATGGTCGAATAAGGCATCAGGCTTAATGCTGATCTCGGACAGATTATTTCTGCTTTTTCAGGGTAGTCACAACACCCTGCTCGTCTTCCTCGGCAATGCCGTCCACCGTACGACTGATTATCGTGTGACGCAGGACACCAGGCTCTGAAAAATCAAACAGGCAGTATTCGTGAATCAAGCCGGCCGGGCTATTGCCCGTTCGTTCCCACAACAACTTACTTTCATTCGCCCTGATCAGCTTACCGAACATTGATACGCCTGTTGATGTGTGATAGTTCACAATGATGGTCTTTTCGACGGGGCTATAAGAGCAGACTGCCCTAACTTCGAAAGCATCATCTGCTGTTCCGCCCGCAGGTGTACTGGTCCATTCTCCAATCAGAAGTTTCCCGGATGGGCTGAGCCAGTGTTTGGTCACGATGTGTTGGGTTCCCATCTTGATCCCATACCCGTTACTGCCCTTGTCTTCATGGTCGCCAGCATAGGTCCCGATCATTGGGGCCATCACGTCCATCTTGTCTGCGGTAACAACTGGTGCGGTGGTGTTTTCGCGGGTCCAGACACCGCCTTTGCGGTCTAAGCCCATCGTGGAGTGCATGCGGTCGCCAATGATCTGAGCAACAACCGAAAATTCTGAAGCTTCCCAGTCAGTTGCTTTGTCTTTCGGTGCCAACACTCGCGTACGGGTCAAATTCATGATCACATACTTGGTCCCACCGGAGGTAAACACACCCTCTCCCTCGTTCAGTAATGTTTCCTCTTTACCTGAGACGGTCTCTGAGTATTTCAACCCAAACTGCCCGTCGGAACCGGTTGATTTGATCACTGCCCTCTGTTGAATTCGCTGCCCATCAATATTCACCCCGGTCTTCACCCACGTTCCCAGCACCAATTCTGCAGATGATTTTCCAGTCGCTTCCTGAGCCGCTATTTTGCCGGATAGCGAAATTGCAACTAAGGTGAGGAACATACAACTCGATGTCATTCCGCGTAAACTCATTAACAGCCCCTTCATGTCATTGCCCCTGTAATGTCATGGAAAAACGATTGAAAGAACGTAGGGACACACCATCCGCTGTGAAACGGTGCCTACTTCATGGCAGCCAAAAGGCTGCGGCAATTTTGTAGGTAGAACGGTTGCAATATGCAAGCGTGATGCGTTTTGAGCTGTTTGAGCAAAGCTTCAATCAGAGCGTTCTGAAAATCGATGACCCGTTGCTGATAACCTGCCCCTCCCCGTGCCAAACCCTCTTCGTAACGACTCGCGGGCGATCGCATTCCGGAAGTCGTGCCATAGCGGTTGCCCATTTCGGGATTCGTTCGTCGTGTTCGCGAGAGACTCTCGGATGACATTGAGGCTCATCGCTATCGATAACACCTGATTCTCAAAGTGCTTTGGGGCACCCACTTATATGCGGCGACTGTTCTGCTCTATCGCTTCGTAATCACAAGCCGTTTGGGGGCGTCGGGATGTGCCTGCAGGTACGATGTGATGTCCCGCACAACTTGAGGGAACTTTTTAGACTCATCCGTTCGTTCTTCGAGGTGATTCTCGACCGCGTGATTGAAGAGCAACATGGGACTGCCATCCGCCGGAACCACTGCCTTAAAGGTGCCATACCGAATAAAGTGCTTCCAACGCGTTTCTTTGGGAACAAGCCTCCGCAGGCGGCTGGCCGCCGCTGCTCCTTTGGAACTCGCGATCAGATTGTGCCACTCATTCGGATCCGCCGATCGATCGTAGATCTCCGCACTGCCATCAAAGTACTGAATAAACCGCCAGCGGTTCGTTGTAACCGCATGGTTCCCACGACCAAAAGTCGTAATTGTATGGTCGAACCATTTCTGATCAGGGTCACTCACCAACGGAAGCAGGCTGCGGCCCTCAAGTTCCTTCTCGGGCTTTTGTCGCGCCATCTCAGCGACTGTCGGGAACAGATCGAGCAGGTTTACCGGTCGCACACACCGACTCCCTGCATGGAAGCCCTCCGGCCGAGCTGACGCTGGTGGCACGATCATCAGGGGCACGCGCGTTGCCCGATACCATCCTGTGGCCTTTCCCCAGTGTTCCTTTTCGCCAAGGTGCCACCCGTGATCTGACCACAACACAATCCATGTATTCTGCGCATGGTTGCTCTGGTCGAGCTCCTTAAGCAGATTGCCGATCAGATGATCAACGAAGGTGACAGTTGCCAGGTAGCTGCTGACGGCGTTTTGCCACTGCCGGTATCTGACGACGGTCGCATGCGTTCCTGACGTCGTTGGAATGAGCGCATAATCACGACCTGCCGGCGAAAGGTCGTTCAGGTCGTCTTTCAGTTCCGGCGGCAACTGAGTCTTCGCCGGAGGATACATGTCGTGAAACCGCTTTGGCGCATACAGCGGCTGATGCGGCAGGGGAATGCCCACCCCCAGAAAGAACGGTTGCTCATATTCTTTTCGAAGCCGTTCCCGACTCCAGTCGACCACACCGGAATCTCGAAATGCTTTGTCCGGCAGATCAAGCGGCCCCCAGTCGAACGTATGAGAGTCCTTCCAGGTGCGATCAGCGGGCATGCCATTGCGTGGAAAGGTGATTACTTTTTCGCCGACACGCCATTCATAAACCGGCTTCTGCCGAGAGCTAAGGATTGCCTCTTTCGGCCATGGCTGTGGTTGACCTTTTGCATACTCGTGAAATGCTCCCTTTGGGAAACTCGTATCTCCATGAAACAGTTTCCCTGCCCCCATAACGTGATAGCCATGACGCACCAGAAACTCGGGCATCGACTCAACATCCGGCAGTCGCTGCGGATACCTGGCGTTGTTCGAGTAGACGCCAGTCGTCCATGGGCGCCGGCCGGACATGATGGCCACGCGTGAAGGACCGCACACAGGAGCGGCACAATGAGCTTCGGTGAACAATACGCCCCGGCTTGCCAACGCATCAATGTTTGGCGTTTTGATCTGAGGGTGCCCCTGCAGGCATCCGACCCAGTCGTTGAGATCATCGATGGCGATGAAGAGAATATTGGGGCGTTGATCCGCTGCGATCGTGTTGAAGCAAACGACTGACCAACCGGTCAGCAGGAGCGTAAAACGAAGCATGTTTCGTCCCTGTTACCTGTCGGAGCGATTCTTTTCGGATCCGGGCCCTGGTTTCCCCTGCAACAGGTGAAATGGTCCACGAATTGGCCCGGACCTCTGAATGGCCGCCCGAAACTTTAACACAACATCCGGATGGTCAGTAAAGATCCCGCTCGCACCACCCTTCAGGACGAGCCACTCAAGCAACTGCCTGGAATTTTCAACACCGCTCGGTAGACGATCGTCCCGATGCGTCCAGACGTGCACAACCAGAGACGCCTGATGGGCACGGCTTATCACTTCAGAAAGCTGCGGCCCTCCGTCTCTGACTCCCGTCAGCACAGCGGACACCGGAATGCCCACAGCATCCACGATCTTCCCGGCAGCCTGAAGCTGCTCTTCTGTCGGTTCACGTCCATAGAGCTGAACCAAAGGCAGCTGGCAGGCCAGTTCCGTGCGGATTCGAGCGATTTCGTGAGCGTCGAAGCACTGAATCCAGACATTATCATCCCGAGATTCATAGCCATACTTTTTAAGCAGGCTCAACACGGCTTTGGATGGGTCGAGTCCATGACTCCGATGCTCTGCAGGCTTCTTGATTTCGACGTACAGTCCCCGGTCTGTCCCGGTAGATCTGTTCAGGCCCTGAATTAACTGTATGTGTTCCTCCAGAGTGGACACCTGAAACTCGCCTGAACCAGCGGGAAACCGTCGCGACTCTGCACTTTGATGACGTTCGCGAACCCTGAGTGATCGCACCTCCGCCAGAGTCAGATCGAATACGTAGTGCCGGCCCTTCCGTCCGCGATCGGGAAACCGCTCTTCGACATCAGTGACGGCATTCAGCGTGATGTCATGCAGCACAACAAGGTGACCATCCTTCGTCTGAACAACGTCCTGTTCGATGAAGTCTGCTCCAAGCGCATGAGCGTAGGCAGCAGATTCAGTCGTGTGTTCCGGCAGATACCCTGACGCACCGCGGTGGGCAATAACCAGCGGGATCCGATCGGCCAGGCGTTCAACCGTGGACGATACGGCACGTGTACTGTCGTCCGGAGTCACTGCGTCCTCCGCTTGCTGGGCAATCACAATGACAGGACAGGCACAACAGAACAGCGCAGTGACGTTGAGGAAAAGAGCATTCAATCTACCAGCTCCAGTTGCAGCCATAGGGACGGGTCGTAGCTATAAGGAAAGTCACCTGCAGTCGACAAAGGCAAGTCCCCCTGCTCAAAATCCCGGATCACACTGTAGAATCCGATCCGTCGTGTCTCGGCGATCTGCCCCCAGCCACTCAACTGACTGCCAGGAATCCATGCCGAAAGTTGATAGCCGGTTTCTGTGGTCTTCGACTGGATTGCCATTTTCTTCGGATCTGATTCGACTCGCTGAGCTCTCTGCTGTGCGATCGGCCTGACAAAGATTCCCGGCTTGCCGTCATTGTCGTCATCCACAGGTAACAGAGAAAAATGATGGCAATATTCGGTGGCCCGATGAACGTTTCCGGACGGTCGCATATCCAGCCACAACAGAACGCAATCAGCAACCTCAGGGTCACTTCCACTACCGCTGACAGGTCGGGAACGACCTTCGACATGGCAATTGATCGCGAGACCATCGGCATGCCAGCCAACACGCAGGTCGGGGTGGCTCACCTCGGCATCCATAGTGCCTGGATGAAGCAGGCGAGATGACTCCGGCAGTGCGGGAGGAGCAGACCGTTTCGTTTTGGGAGGAGTGCACTGCGGCACAGCAATGCTGACATCAAAGAGCAGCGATGGAGGTACGATATGATTCATAGCAGCCTGCAGACCTGGCCCATCACCAGTTTGAAGAGTCCAAACCCGCCGGCAATTACTCCTCCGATTACCCGAACCACAGAAATCAGAGTTGCCATCCCTCCGGAGACCTCACGTCCGAATTTATCGCGGGTAACACCACGACGCAGGTCTCTCACTCCGAAGCTCAGCAGCAGGCCACCGATCACGATAAAGATGGCACCGAAGACCGCAGAGCCGGCTGGAAACAGTAAAGCCGGAACGATTACAACCATAATGAATTCTTCGTTGTATGGTTCTGGCCCAACCACTGATTGGCCGGATCATTTCGACGCGCAAGTGTGACGATTTGGCCATGCATTGCTGAGTTTCCGTCGCTGAATTCTGACCGTGCCATCATAGCGGAAGCAACAACGGGAAATGAATCGAGCGCGGAATGGTAATGGGATTCGCCAGAATTCCCGGCTCCCCAACCAACAGGACTTCAGGAGAAGTCCACTACCTGTTCAGCAGCCCCCAAAACCAACGCAGGAGCCTTTAAGACACAGCACGTGGCGTGTCTGCAAAGCAACTCAGATCGGTATTGGTGTCCTCTGATCAGGTGTCTTCAAGACCCAGCTCTACGATCTGCAGGACCTGTGCGCGGCCGCTGTCGGTGACGTCACTGTGGCAGGCCGCCTGTCCCTGATCTGCCTGCATGCCTTTCTTCGTCTTGGACGCAAGACGGTGGATTTCTTCAGGACTCAGGACGCCTCGCTGCTGCAGGATGGTCTTCTGCTCATCCGTCAGCGCCTCGGTCACTTTGGCATTCTCCCACTGATACTCTTCCGCCTTGCCACTGGCGAAGGCCTGTATTTCCTTGCTGATCCGTACGCTGCACCAATCGTGTCCACACATGGCACAAAAGTCAGTGTCAACGTCCAGGTCTTCATCATGAAACGCTCGCGCTGTATCCGGGTCGAAGCTCAACTCAAAGTGCTTCTCCCAGTTCAGTGCCGCGCGAGCTCGAGTGAGTTCGTCATCGCGATCTCGTGTTCCCGGAATTCCCAAAGCAATATCCGCCGAGTGTGCAGCAATCTTGTAGGCGATACATCCCTGCTTCACATCATCCTTTTTGGGGAGTCCCAGATGTTCCTTCGGCGTGACATAGCAAAGCATACTGGCGCCATGAAATGCAGCGTTCGTGGCACCGATGCAACTGGTGATGTGGTCGTAACCGGGGAAGATGTCCGTCACCAGGGGCCCCAGTACATAGAACGGGGCACCATGGCACAGCCGCCGCTGCAGCTTCATATTGAATTCAATCTGGTCCAGTGGCACATGGCCGGGACCTTCAATCATGACCTGGACACCCTTTCGCCAGGCTCGTTCAGTGAGTTCTCCGAGTGTGGAGAGCTCTGCCAGCTGAGCAAGGTCTGACGCGTCCGCAAGGCCACCGGGACGCAGACCGTCTCCAATACTGAAGGTCACATCTGCTTCACGCATCACATCACAGATCTCTTCCCACAGCGTATACATGGGGTTCTGCAGATCGTGATGGATCATCCACTTGGCCAGCAGTGATCCACCTCGGCTTACAATCCCGATGAGTCGATCCTTAACCAGTTCGAGATGCTCCTGCAGGACGCCTGCGTGAATCGTGAAGTAGTCGACACCCTGTTTTGCCTGATGCCGCAGAGTGTCGAGAATGATCTCTTCGTTGAGATCCTCGATCTTGCGACTGATGATCATGCTGTAAATGGGCACCGTTCCGATAGGAACGGTGCTGTTTTGAATGATTGCTTCGCGGCAGGCGTCCAGGTCACCACCGGTGGACAGGTCCATGACCGTGTCAGCGCCCCAACGCTCTGCCCACTGGAGTTTTTCCACTTCTTCGTCCGTGCCGGAAGACACAGGAGAAGCTCCCATGTTGGCGTTGACCTTCGTTTTGGATGCGCGGCCAATTGACATAGGGTCAAGATTGTACCCCAGATGGTTTCTGTTGGCCGGGATTACCATTCTTCCGGAAGCAACCTCGTCACGCACCTGCTCGGGAGTCAGATGCCCTTCACGTTCGGCCACTCTGGTCATCTCTGGTGTCACGGTGCCGCACCGAGCATGTTCGAGCTGAGTCACCGCCACGAAATCTGCAGGAGGCTGCCACGCGTCCGCCTGCTCGTAGTTGCCCTCAAAACCAGGGTTTTGAATCCAGTCCAGCGGCATGAAGTCCCATGCCGTCTTCTCGGAGACGTCAGGCATGCCGGGCGTATCGAGTGACGAGAAAGTCTTCGCCCCTGCACGCCCCGGTGCGAGCTGGAGCCGGTCTGCGAAACTACCAGGTGTTGTTCCGGCGTGCGTACTGCTGGGATCCTCAGCAATAATCTGAGGCAAAAACTCTTTGACGCGAGCAAGGTGATCGGTAGCCATAGGAAACTCAGTGATTGGCGTTCGCCGCAGTGGGCAAGGGGTTCGGGATCAGCAATCCGGTTGCCGGGCACTCACAGTCGTGAAGCCACAACAACCGCTGGGGAATCCTAGTCACCCAGATCCGATCGGCAAAGGTTCCCGCGAGCACAAAGGTCCCATTTCTCCGCCACTGATGAGTCGCGGCGCCCGGTCAGCCGGCCTTATTTACTGACGTGCCAAAATTTGAATTTCTTCGCCATTGATGGGGTCTCGGCGAATCACCTTGCTGAGGATCCACTCGTCACCGCCCTTTTCCCATGTCAAAGTCCATCGTGAAACCACGTGACGACTGCCCCCCTGAACATTGACCCGACCGTTTGCGCGAACCTGAGCAATAACCTCCGTCTCTGACACCGTTTCTGTCTCGACACCTCCGAGATGAAATTCGCTGTCGAGATCGATCAGTTGTAATCCTGCCACAGCAGTGTCATACAGTTCCGGATGACGGTCCGACAGTTTGAGTTTGATACGATCGAGGTCTTCATCCTTGAAATCCTGCAGCAACGCTGCGATTTCAGCCTCAACCTCTTCCCCTGGTGACTCGACAAGCATGTCCACAAGGTAAACCACAATGGCAAGCGTCAGAAACACGGAAGTAAAGCGAATGGATCTGGAAGCCCCACTGAGCAGGCTCACGACGGCTGCAGTGCCAAAAAGAATCATCAGCGGCCATGGGTTTTCAATCAGCCATGTCATCGCAGGTCCCCTTCCGTTTCAGTGTCAGCAGGCTTGTATCAATTGAGATTCAAACGCACCGGAAGTTTGTCTTCAAAAAGCAGAATTTGTCACGCCGGCATGCCGCACCCGAATCAGCTGCCCGCGAAACAGGACCAGTCAGTCGGCTGACTTTACGGCGTGGTGTTGTTTGAGCCCGAATTATACGGTGATACCAAGTTCATCAACGATCGTCCTGCCGATGTTCAGTGAGGCGGTGGCTGCAGGCGATGGAGCGTTGCACACATTAAGCACTCTGTCTTTGCGAAGTATCAGAAAGTCGTCCACGAGTTTGCCTTCCGGAGCCAGCGCCTGAGCCCTCACACCCGCGGGAGCAACCTCAAGGTGTTCGCTCCGAATCTCCGGAATCAGTACCTGCAGCGCGCGAACAAAAGCAGCCTTGGAAAGAGAACGCCACATTTCTCCAATGCCAGTCTTCCAGTACTTAAACGCCAGCCGCAGAAATCCGGAATAAGTCAGTGACTCGAACAAATCGCGTGGACTGATCTTCCCCCACGTGTAACCTTCTCTGGCCAGAGCAAGTACAGCGTTCGGTCCGCACTCAACTCCACCTTCGATCATGCGTGTAAAGTGGACTCCGAGAAACGGAAACTCCGGGTCCGGAACGGGATAGATAAGTGTTCTGCAGAGGTGCTGAGCTTCCGGCTTCAGCGTGTAATACTCGCCGCGAAACGGAACGATCCGCTCCGGGAACGTTTGACCGGACATTCTGGCAATTCGATCACAGTGCAGGCCGGTACAGTTAACAACCTGAGTCGCCTGCACTCCGTCGTTCTGCGTTTTGATCGTGACATGGTCCGTGGACTGCTCGATACCTGTCACTCGCGACTGCAGACGGATCTCCGTTCCGGATGCTTCCAGCAGCTCGCCCAGTTTTTTGCAGACGCCGGGGTAATCGACGATGCCCGCTTCAGGAACATGGATTGCCCTGATCCCCGCCGTGTGTGGTTCAAGCTCGTCGAGCCGAGCTTTGTCGATCATTTCGCAGCGGACACCGTTCTCCTGCCCACGTCCGTAGATTGTCTCCAGCGCTGGCACCTGGCTTTCGCTGGTCGCAACAATCACTTTTCCAGTCTGGTCCCACGCAACACCGTGTTCGTCGCAGAACTGCTCAAGAAGCACCTTTCCTTCGCGGCAGTTAACGGCCCGCAGCGACCCGGGACGGTAATAGATTCCAGAATGAAGGACGCCGGAGTTGCGGCCTGTCTGATGGAAGGCTAGAGACGACTCTTTCTCCAGCAGGACAATCTTCAGGTCCGGATTACGCTGCGTCATCTGCCATGCGGTCGCAAGGCCGACGATCCCTCCACCCAGTACGGCTACGTCAAAATGTGCCATGTCACATTCTCAGAGTGCTGGAAAATCAGATTCGCAAATGCGCCATCGTATCTTCTGCTGAAGCTGCATAGCTGACGTAGAAGTCTCCAAATTCAGCGTACCTGGCCGAGGCTTTGTCAAAACGCATCGTGTAGACGATCTCCTTGATGTGCTCGGGAGCACGGCTCCACAGTGTGACGCCCCATTCCCAGTCATCAAATCCGGTCGATGCAGTGATCAGTTGTGAAACGCGACCGGCAAACTTGATCCCGGAAGTCGCGTGCTCAGCCATCAGCTCACTTCGAAGACTAAACGGCTCGGTGTACCAGTTGGCACCTGGAACACGGATCTTGTTCATTGGATAGAAAGCGATGACCGGAAACGGAGGAATATCCGGATACATGCGTTGCTTATTCATCGCCGGCAGCCGCTGGCTGTAGGCATTCAGCTTTGCCTCGTAGGCGGGATCGTCAGGTCGAGTGCCTTCCCGCTGCAATCGCTCCGCATACTGCTCGACAGACGGAACGTATTCTGAGATCTCCGTGATCGACACAAACGAATAAGACTGCTGCAGAGCAGGGCCGATCGCAGAGTTGCGAATCTCCTGAGTAATCCCATCAATCTTCAATGGATCAGGATCCATCAGAATCAGCCCTATATCTGCGCGATGGCCTGATGCGATAGAAACCTGGAGCCGCTCCGTTGCCATCTCTCCGTCCGGATTCAGCGTGTGAATAACGTGCTCACGACCTTCCGCCCGAGCAGAATCAGAAAGCGATGCCAGCGCAGCCTGATCGACTTTGTAGTAGAGGTGCAGACAGTGCCAGCCCTCGGTCATCAGATTGGTGGGATCAGGAAGATTGGATGGTACGTGCGGGCGGTTCACAACGAGTCCCCGGTATCGGATTGAATGCAGGTCGTAGGCACGATCCTATGCCTGTGGGTACCAGGCTCGCCACCAGGGTGTCGCCATGCGTCTGGAATTCTCGGGATTCGCCGGGAATTCTGCGGGATGAGCGACGCATCCTGACCAATCCCCGTCATGACTGTTTCTGCCGTCGCACTTTCTGAGCGGCCCTCATTATGTTGGCTGATTCACCATGCGTGCGGTAAACTGCACCCGATACGAAGTTTAAGCAGACCACCCGTTGTTGTGTTTTTTAATGCAGAGCTTCTCATGAGCCAATTGCATCGTCGACCATTCCTGAAAGCCACCGGCATCGCCATTGGCCTGCCATTAATGGAGTCAATGGCCGCGGCCGCACCGCAGCCCGAATCTGCTCCGGCAAAACGACTTGTTTGTGTCGGTACTTACCTCGGGTTCTACCAGAAATCATTCTTCCCGAAGCAAACAGGATTCGATTACGAAACTCCAGAACTCCTCGAACCACTCCAGGACCTGCGGGATGACTTTTCAGTCTTCAGTGGACTGGATCACCGTGCTGGAAATGGTCACGGAAACTGGAGCACGTTTCTCACCGGGCAAAAGCTGAATCAGGTTTCTCTGGACCAGTTGGTCGCACCACACATCGGGCAGTCAACTCGATTCGAATCAGTGCAGATCAGCGCGGGAAAAGTGAGTCGCCCGATGAACTTTTCACGCGAAGGCGTTCCTCTTCCTGTCATCGAACGTCCCAGCCTCGTCTACAAGAAACTCTTCGCGTCACAGGGAGATCGCGCCCGCATTGAATACCTTGTCGCCTCAGGCCAGAGTGCCCTGGATAAGGTTCGCGACGAAGCGACGGAACTGCGACGCAGGGTTAGTCGAACCGACCAGCAGAAACTGGATGAGTATTTTGCGTCGCTCAGAGACGTCGAAAAGCGGCTGCAGAAGCAGCAGGCGAACGCGGGTAAGACTGCAAATGTGGACTACGAACTCCCGGAGTTCGACCCACTGGCTCCGACATTAATGCTGGAATGCGAGAAAATCATGTACGACCTGATGGCACTCGCACTGCAGACTGATTCCACACGTGTCATTACCATGAATATCGGAGGACTCGGTCAGGTGTTTGAGTTCGACGGCAGAATCCTGCGGGCCGGGTATCACGCTCTGTCACACCACGGAAACGACCCTGAAAAAATTCGGGACCTTGTTCGTGTTGAGGTCGAGCATATCCGTTGTATGGCTGCGTTTCTGGCTCAACTTAAGACAAAGACAGACGCATCCGGCAAGCCACTGCTTGACTCCACTCTCGTACTGCTGGGAACAGGCATGGGAGATTCGAGCCGTCATGCCAACCGGAATCTGCCCACCCTGGTCGCCGGCGGTGGACTTCGCCACGGTCAGCATGTTGCCGCTGACTCCGGTGGCAAACAGAAGTTTCTCCTCGGAGATCTGTACATCACGCTGATGCAGCAGCTTGGCGTTGAACAGGACTCGTTCAGTAATGCGTCACGCAACATGAACGAACAACTGATGTCATGAGCAATATGACTCGAATGCTGACTCGCTCAGGGATTGTGTTCCTCCTGCTGCTAAGCTGTCAGCACACGAGCGCGCAGCAGGCAAATGCTCGGCCCACTCCAGGGCTGCCAGCTTCATTTCTGCAGAAACACTGTCTGTCCTGCCATGAAGGAAAAGAGGCGGCGCTGGAAGTCCGTATTGACCGGTTGCTCAGTGATGAACGGCTGGATGCAGTCGAACGTGAGCACCTGCTGGAACGAGTGCTGAAAGCAATCAAAGACAAACAGATGCCTCCTGCTGAATCCGACCAGCCAGCATCAGCGGAAAGAACTGAGACGATCGGACAACTGGATGCCTACCTGCTGGCGACATCTAAGCCCCGAGCACTGATGCGACGGCTCACAGCAACGGAGTATCAAAACACAATCAGACACGTGCTCGGCTACAACTTCGTCCTGCCCGAGGGATTTCCTGCGGACTCAATCCAGTCACAGTTTCGAAACACGTCGGCAGAGATGCGCATGTCTGCTCCACTCATGGAAGCCTACTACCATACAGCGACTGAAATCGCAGACCATGTGTTTCCACCACCTCCCCCGCCCGTTAAGCCCAAAACAACGTCGGTCAAGCCGGACGATCTTGTCATCAGCTATTCATCCGGTCTTGTCCTCGACGGTGTACTGAGACTCGCTGCTCGCACAGATACCATGTGGCGTAGTTCCACATGGCCCGAACGTTTTGAGGCACAGCGTGCGGGAACGTTTAATTTTGAAATCACGGCTTCAGCTTTCGCTCCTGGTTCAGCAGCGATTCCAAAGTTCGATGGTCCCATGAAGATGCAGCTTCGAGCTCGATCCCTCAACAGCCCTGATGGTGATGCCGCGACCAAACAGCGTCTGCTGGCCGAGTTTGATGTCACGGGCCCTGCTCCTCAGACGTTTCGCTGCACTGCGGACCTCTACGAGAATGAGACGCCGGTCATCTACTTCGCTAATGCGGTCCTCAGTGGTGACAGCGGGCAGAAGAAGTCGTTCGCCGATCTGCTGAATTCCATGTTCAGGAACGATCCTCGTCTGCTGGCCGGCTGGCTGTCCGTTGAGCACGGCAGTGGGCTTCGTGGCGGCGTTGGCTGGGATCGCGTCAGGAAGATTCGGGACAGCGATGAACTCGACCTTTCATCAATCGACATGAGTGAAAAGGCAGTCGCAGCGTTGGTCAGGAAGATGACGGGCAATCCCGGACTCTATGCCGAGACCGTCATTTACCAGCTCTTCGAGGAAGGTCCCGCCCTCTCAATTCATGAACTTAAGATCACCGGACCAAATAAATCGATTGTCAGTCCGGCGGATAAGCAGCGGAGCGCTCAGATAGCAAAGGTGGTGGGAACCCGGGGCGAACTGACCAGCAGTAGCTTTGCCAATGCTGCGTTTGCCAGGCTGTTACCGAAGCTCTTCCGGCGACCAGTTTCAGATTCAGAAAGAACAGCTTACGTCCAGTTGGTCGAGCAGGAATCCACTGCAGGAGCAGACGTTACTCAGGGGTTGCACCTGGCGCTCAGATCGGCCCTTATGTCCCCCCACTTCCTTTATCGTGAATCCGTCCCGGTTCTTGACGATCATGCGTTAGCTGCTCGACTCTCCTACTTTCTGACATTGTCCCCGCCCGACACAAAGCTTGTATCGGCCGCTGATCAAAACAGGCTGCTGGAAGATGCCGGGCAGCTCAGAAAAGAGACCAGTCGACTCATTGCGTCCGGTCGGTCGCGAGAATTCATTAATGACTTTGTCGCTCAATGGTTGCAAACTGACGACCTGACCGACATCAGTCCGGATCCCGTACAGTTTCCGTTCTTCAATGAACAGTTCGGAAACTCGATCAACACCGAATCACAGCTGCTGCTTTTGGAAGTCGTACGCAGGAATCTTCCACTCAACACATTGATCAACCCTGGTTTTACGTTCGCTGATGCGGCCGTCGCAAAACACATTTACGGACAGGATCTGGGAAAGAAAAAAGGGTTTCAGAGGATTGAGCTTAAAGACGACAGTCCACAGGGCGGACTTCTTGGTCTGCCGGCAGTCATGCTGGCAACGAGCAATGGCACAGACACACAGCCCGTTTTGCGGGGCGTCTGGGTGCTGAGTAACATTCTGGGGGATCCGCCACCTGAGCCACCGTCGGCAGTTCCAGCTCTGACGCCGGATACGCGAGGGACATCAACGGTTCGCGACCAGCTGGCAGCGCATCGAACAAATACCTCCTGCGCAGCCTGCCATCGCAAGATCGATCCTGCAGGCATGGCCTTCGAAAACCTGGACGCACTCGGACGTTGGCGAACCCACTATCCGCAGACCCGGAAAGGCGATGCGCCTGCCTCCATTGATGCTTCGGGCAGTTTTCCAGGGCCTCTCCAGAAGACCACGAAAATCAACGATATCAGACAGTTGCGCGAACTTGTGCTCGATGATATGCAGTCGTTCGGAAACTGCTTCGCTGGCAAGCTGTTAACTTACGCAATGGGGCGTCCACTGACATGGGCCGAACGTAAAGAGATTGACAGGATCGTCGCAGCAAACCTGGATCGCGAGCAGGGCGTTCGAGATTTGATACTGGACCTTGTGAATTCCCAGACGTTCCGAACACGATAGCCTGAACGGAACTCAGGAGACCGGTACCTGGTTGTCACTGGTGTCCCGCTCACTGCCCATTTCCGCCAGCTTGCGAGCCTGAGCCAGCGATGTATCCAGATTGAGCGTCAACTCAACGATCCACGGAGAACTGTCTTCCATCGCAAACTGCCAGTGCGGAACTACCGCGACACTCTGATGGACCAGTTCGAAGCCGGATTCAGACTGGCTGATTGTTTCAATCGGAAACGTCCAGATATCTGCTTCCTGAGACGACTCAAGGCTGACGTCGACTCCCTGCCATTCATCCACCAGACCAAGGCGACTGGTCTGCTTCAGATCGAGTCGCATATCAAGAGTTCCGAGCTGCATGCCTGCGGTATCGTAGTAGTATCGATCTGATGCCCCACCAGGCATGCTCGCAAAGTTGAATTCAACACCGAAGTGAACAGGAACCTGAAGCGGCAGGCCATCCAGTTGATAGCGAATCTGAACTTCGTTGGGACTTGCCTCTGAGAGGGTCACTGATTTTGTGACCTCAACCTCAGCACCACTAAACTCTGCTCGGCCTTTCATCTCAAGAGTCACAGATCCTTCTCCCGGCAGGATGGTTCCTTCATACGAAACCTCTGACTGACGGCCAAGCAGTCCATGTCCTGCATGGAAATCATCCAACGCCAGATTCGGCTGCATGAAGTGATCAATCAGACTCTTGCGTGGCCAGTTGTCGTAGGCAATCTTGCGATCCAGATCCGGCTGTTTAAACCGAACGAGGTCATGAATGCTGTTGACCTGTTCTTCCTGTTGCTCACCGTGCTCTCTCAGGTGCTCAGCATGGTCGATGACGGTCTGATGATAGGCTTCCTCCCGTCTGTTTAGTGTCGCCAGCAGGTTGGTATGGCAGTTGCGGAGATCCAGCTCATACATCTGACCGCCGCATGCCGGTGCAAAGAAGGCCGCCATGCGATGATTCGAAAGCAGGACCTCTTTGCGACCATCAAGATTAAAATCGCCAAGACTGTAGTCGACCCACGGTCCATCCTGTCGAATGATGGACTGCAGCAGATTATCGGCTTCAATCAGACTCGCATAAACAGCATTGCGAAGATGAGGGAGGTAGAGCCCACCAAATGCTCCGTGCCAGTAACTGCAGTTGCACTGTGCACGGTACAGGCAGCGAGTCGCCTGCTGCAGGACGCCGTGCTCTTTCCCGAGAGTCTGTTCGAGTTCTTCAATCTGAGCACTGATTCCCAGCGCTCGAGTATACATCTCGTTGCTCTCGGGGTACTTCACTCGGAAATTCCGCCAGAATCCGCCACTACTGAAAGTCTTCAGGTTCTCCCAGTCTGCGTCGTCATGACGTTCCTGATGAGAAAGTCGACTTAGTTCTGCCTGTCGACCGGTCGGCAGAGACCATTCGGTCATTTCCCGGTAGCTGGCATCCGGAATGTAAAAGGTTCCGCGAGGAGGGACATGATCGAGTGTCTCGGACGGAGTCGTCACGTTGATCCATGAGCTGTTCTCCTGCAGGGCAGTCAAAAATCGCTTCAGCCAGCGGTCTTCATAAACATGCCGATAGGTCTCCGGCCACGTACCGAACTTCTCACCGTCATCACCAAACACAACAATCGGATTCTCGTTGTTGTTGGCGACATGCCGCAGAAAATCGATCGTCTCGTGTGGCTCGCGAAACGGGATCAGATAACGCAGATGTTCGCTGCCGGGAAAGACCGACAGCAAGCGTCCCTCGTCCTCAGTCAGGTAATAGCCGCTGAGTTCTTCGGGCTCCAGGCCCCCGGCCCGAAAATGGTGATCGTCAAGAATCGTGTATTTGATGCCGGCCGCCGTGACGTCACCTGTGAATGACTGTTCCCATACACGTTCGGGAATCCACATTCCTCGAACATCTGTCTGAAACAGGTTCTGGAGATGATCGGTGTACATTCGAATCTGGCCGATGCGATCGCGGCGAGGGATGTTCGCCAGAATCGGCTCGTAGTAGGCGCCTCCGATAATCTCCACCTGACCGCGCGTTACGAGAGTGCGCACACGGTTGATGTATTCAGGATGAGCGGACTCCAGCCATTCAAGCAGACTGCCGGAAGTGTGAAGCGCGAACCGGATTTCCGGATACTGCTCCAGGGTGTCCAGGAAAGGCAGGTAACTGTCTTCGTAGGCCTGTTCGAAGACGCCGTCAAAGTTGCCAATCGGCTGATGATTGTGAAACGCCAGAATCAGGCGAACGGTCCCTGCCATGGGAAGTAGCTCCGTCGAAATGCGGCCGTGAATCGAACCGCCACTAAATTAATTCATGCCCGGTTGAAAGCGGCAGATCCTGCCGGTGCCGATAATTCGGAACGTACCGCTCGCGTAGATTTTATCGAACACCATGAGTCTGCAAATCCACAATCAACTCACTGAATTGAGTTTGTGACCACAATGCTGCATACGTCTGAGCGAAACGCAGTCCGACTTGAGTCACGCTGCGGGGTTGCCCACTGCGAATAATATCAGAACTCGTCCATATCTCCGGACGCAGCAAAGGCCGTGCCTCCTGACGACTATTCTTCGTCGAGCCCTTCAATCTCAATTCGAAGATCCTTCAGTTGATGCTCGTCGACCTTCGCAGGAGCACCACTGAGTAGATCCGAGGCACGCTGAGTCTTGGGAAACGCGACGACTTCCCGAATGTTGTCATTACCGGCAAGCAGCATGACCCAGCGATCAAGTCCGAGCGCGATTCCAGCATGCGGAGGAGCTCCGTATCGGAGCGCTTCCAGCAGAAACCCAAATCGTTCTTCTGCTTCCTCAGCCTTGATATTCAACAGGTCAAACACTGTCTGTTGGACTTCAGAGTCATGAATACGAACACTGCCACTCGCCGCCTCGTATCCGTTGATGACGAGGTCGTAAGAGTCAGCCCGCACTTTTCCGGGATCCGTATTCAGCAGTTCGCGATCCTCACTGTTTGGCTCGCAGAATGGATGGTGTTCTGCATCGTACCGCTGTTCGTCTTCGTTCCATGTCACCAGAGGGAAGTCCACAACCCACAGAGCACAGAACTCTGCCGGATCATAGAGTTCCAGTTCACGTCCCAGTCGATTCCTCAATGCAGCCAAAGCAGCAGACGTGACAGGAGCATCGTCCGCAACAAACAGCAGCAGGTCACCGTCCTCACCATTCATCATTTGAATGATCTGCTGCTGTTGTTCCTCCGAGAAGAACTTCGCGATCGTCGATTCCAGTTTGCCTCCGGCAACCTTCATGTAGGCCAGACCTTTGGCTCCGTACTCTCCGACAAAGTCCTTCAGATCCTTGTCCAGCAAACGGCGACTGTATTTTTCAGCCGCGCCTTTGGCGTTGATCCCACGAACCCGACCACCTTTTTCGATCACTGACTTGAATACTCCGAAATCGCTTGCTGCTGCGACTTCTCCAATGTCTACCAGTTCCAGCCCAAATCTCAGGTCCGGTTTGTCTGTTCCGTACCGTTCCATCACATCGGCGTATGTGTACCGCGGGAGTGGTGTCTGGAGATCGATGTCCTTCACTTCTTTCACGACGTGAGACACCAGCCCGTCAATCAGGCCGAGAATGTCGTCGCGTTCAACGAACGCCATTTCAAGGTCGATCTGAGTAAACTCAGGCTGCCTGTCAGCACGGAGGTCTTCGTCGCGAAAGCAGCGAGCAATCTGATAGTAACGGTCATATCCGGATACCATCAGAATCTGTTTGTAGATCTGAGGAGACTGCGGCAGTGCGTAAAAGGCTCCGTGATGTACCCGACTCGGAACAAGGTAGTCGCGGGCCCCTTCCGGCGTACTTCGGCCAAGGATTGGCGTTTCGATCTCAAGAAACTCTCGGTCGTTGAAGTATCCTCGAACCGCCTGTGTCAGCTTGTGCCGCAGGACCATATTCTCCTGGAGTGGAGCCCGCCGGAGGTCCACGAAGCGATACTTCAGCCGCAGTTCTTCGTTGGGGAGTTCCGTGCCATCAATCTCGAATGGAGGAGTCAGGCTGCGGCTGAATACCTTGAGCGAATGGGCGCGGACTTCGATCTCTCCGGTTTCCAGACGCGGATTGACCAGGTCGTCCCCCCGATATCGGACAACACCTTCAATATTGATGACGTCTTCTCTTCGCAGCTTTCGAGCCAACTCATCGATTTCACTGTCCTCTTCCGTGTTAAAGACCACCTGAGTCAGCCCGTAGCGGTCACGCAGGTCCACAAAGACCAGATTTTCGCCGTGGTCACGGTAGCTGTTGACCCAGCCCGAAAGCGTGACAGTCTGACCTTCATCAGCACGGCGCAACTTGCCGCAGGTGTGAGTTCTTAACACAATTACAACACGCCTCAGAAGACAGCTTCCGGACGTCTCTCAAGGAGGATCCTGATACAGACGCAATTCCACGCGGAATCGCAAAGGGCGGGCATTATAAGACCGGCCGATGGCAGGGGAAGCGCCTCCCCTGCAGATGAAGGGCTGCGAGGCCGGAAATGAGAACCGGATTTCGGCCAGCCGGAATGACCACCCCAATATGACCGTCTCGAATCAGACTGAGTGTATCGTCTGCAAATCACCCATCTACCAGGAAACGGGGTCCGTACTCGTTTCGCCAGTTCCCGAATCCGTGTCATCATCAAGCAGGCTGGCTTCCGTGAAACATCGAATGAGGTCCGCCGAAGTCCTCACGGCCAGCTTCCTCATAATGCTGGCGCGGTGCTTTTCTACGGTCTTCTCACTGATATTCATCTGAAAGGCGGTCGCACGGTTCGTCAGACCTTTGGACACAAACCTAAGAATCTGGCTTTCTCGATTGGAGAGTGAGGCCAGCTGCTGCTTTGCATCGAGCGCTCGATGCCAGGCAGAATGGAGTGCCAGAGCCATGTCCTTGAGCTGAAACAGCAGCAAAACACCCTGAATGCCCCCAGGACTGCCAATACACCGACGAGTCACCCGGAGATCATCAAACGTGTGAACGCTGGTGCCTTCTTCATACATGGGCGCCGATGGCGGCTGGCAGAGTTGCTCGATATCGTGCGGCTCGAGACCAATTCGGTGCATGGCCGCCTGGAGGTCCGACGACTGAAGTGAGGCAATGGTCGTGTGCTGCGGCAAATTGAGCAAACGGAGGGATTCGGGAGAGTGGCGAAGCCTGCCGTCAGCGCGCGACGGAATGTAGCACCACGCTTCGCCGCTGGCTTCAAATATTGCACTCAGGAGTGAATCGACCGTGATTTCTGAGAATTCTTCAGACACGGGTGAAGACTATTCAGTGAGGAATGACAACATCCAGGAGCAGCTGGCAGGGCGCCAAACGCTGCACACTGGAAACTCACATAGGCAATCGCAGTGGCCCTGCGTAGGCGGACCTGCATTCCAGAGAGAATTCGAGATTTCTGCAGGATTCCGCTGAGAGCATGCTTCCGACGGATTTCACATCTGCTGGAAAGCCGGAAATGGGCCCAAAAGTGCATGCTGCCCTCGACCCGATTTGCCTAATATTACACGCTGTCACTTTAGCAGGATCCGGGGTAATTCATAAAATGGGCTGCTGCGGTGACGGACGGGTAATACGAGTGTCGATTCTGCAGTTCAGTGAAGTGCATCCGGTCAGGTAAACCTGACGGCTGATGACGTGACAATGTGTGATTCCTTCGGGAATCCAAAGCGCTCACTGATTCCCTGCATACTCCAGAGGCAAACGTCGGCTAGGTTGCAGATGCAGCCGAGCCAGTGCCACGGATTTGTATGCGGGCTGCAAACTGTGAGTGCTCACAGACACTGGTCAGATGGAGCCTGTTCCTTTCCTCAGGAGAATCCGGCAGTGACGACAGAAAGTACCCCTTACGCATCCGCCCCGGACAGCGGCAGAGTCGGCGCATCCCTGCTGAGCAGCCGCCCTTTCACTCCCTATCAACTGTCGACGCGAGTTTTTGCGGTCATCATTGCCCTCAGCGTGACGGCTCTGTCAATAAGTGGCTATCTCGCATGGAGTGCGTTTACCGCCAGCGACGTCGCTGGATGCGGAGGCGGAGAAGTCTTTGACTGCGGCCACGTCCTCAACAGTCAATACGCCAAAGTTCTCGGGATCCCCGTCAGCGCTCCGTCGTTCGGGCTCTACGCATCGATCCTCGGAGTCCTGCTGATTGTTCGACGGTCCGCACCGGAAGAACTTATGAAGCGTGTCTGGATGTTGTTGACGTTCGGCGGCATCTCTGCCGGGCTCGCAGCAATCTGGTTTATCGGTGTGCAGGTATTTGCCCTCGAACACCTCTGCCCATGGTGCCTCGGCGCACACGCCTGTGGGCTCATTCTTGCCGGCATCGTCCTGTGGAAACGCCCACTGAATCCTTCAACCACGTGTGGACTGGGCTCAATGGCCGCACTGGGGATGGCTCTGATGATCACATTGCAGGTCACCTCTGATCCCCCGGAAACTTTTGTCGTCGAAGAATATGGCAACGATGAAGTTGTTGATGACGAAGATGCTGAGGGTGGCACGTTTGCTCCCCCGACGACGTATGAGCCACCGGGCGGTGACTTGTTCGCTCCACCAGTTACAGACAACGAGTTGGCTTCACCAGCCGGAGCTATCGAAGGCGACTCTGCGGACATCGAAGAAGAAGTAACGGAACAGACTCGTCCGGAAGAGACACCAGCCGTCACAACTGACGACGAATCCCAAAGCAGTGTGAGCGAACAGCATCCTCTGACTGCTGCAGTGGGCACTGCTCTGTTGCTGAACCCTCAGACAATGTTAATCACTCACTTGATCGCTATTCAGGATGAGGATGACGCTGAGGCCAAGGCGGACGAGAAGAAGGCGGACGAGAAGAAGGCGGACGAGAAGAAGGCGGACGAGAAGAAGGAAAACCTCGCCAGCATTCGCGGCGATAAGTATCGCCTGAACACGCGACACTGGCCGCTTCTGGGAGCACCAGACGCGCGCTATGTGTTTGTCGAGATGTTCGACTACACGTGCCCGCACTGCAGGACGACACACAAGGCAATCGATGGTGCGTTTCGCAAATACGGCAAAGATCTTGCCGTCATCGCACTCCCCGTCCCACTGGACGGTAGTTGCAACAATACTGTGCGATCAACCGGTTCACACAGGGGAGCCTGTGAACTGGCGCGAATTGCGATTGCCGTGTGGCGTGTGGACGCTTCGAAATTCAAAGAATTCCACGACTGGATGTTCGAAAAGCGACGCACGATTGCCGCCGCAAAAGATCGAGCCGAGAAACTGGTTGGCAAGTCAGAACTGAAAGCCGAACTCGCTCAACCACACGCTAAGAACTACATCCTGAAACACGTGGAACTCTACAAGGCTCTGGGAAAAGGAAGCGTGCCAAAACTGATGTTCCCCAATGCCACGCTGACCGGGTCAGTTGCTTCGGCAGATACGTTGATCAGGACGATCGAAAAAGAGCTGGTTGATTAAGACTTCAGCCTCGTTGCCTCAGGCTCTGTTGATTAAGTCAAAACTGAATCATCCAGCGGATTCGCAGGCCTGTTCAAAGACCGGAAAACACTGGGCATTCGCGCCCTTAATCCTGTCCTGCACACACTCTTTTTGAACTGTTCCGCGACGATCACCATCGTAGGTGTGCTCTAAAGCAGCCTGGATCGCTGACATTTCCTGAACGTCGGCATTCGTGGCAGGTGATTCCGGATCCACACACTCGATACAGTCGTCCTTGTCCTTGTCGTCCTTGTCCTTGTCGTCGTCACATCCCTCGCAATCGCGGATCGCAAGATCATCGAGGTCCCAACAGACGTCACATTCGTCGGAAAGTTCAGTAGTCGGGCAACTGACATCGAGTACGACGA
>CAJWGB010000073.1 GCA_913031625.1 uncultured Planctomycetaceae bacterium
CGCAGTACTGCACCCTCGGTACTCATGTTTTGTCACGCCGCGAGATCAGGCCACGCGGGAGTATGTTGCTGCCGTTCATCAGCTCACACGAAGGCTCGACCGCGACCCGTACACTGACACACGCTGGGGAATCCTTACTGGCTTCGATGCCGCCAACGCTCTGGCGATCGCCAAACACGATAAGCCGCTGGTAATCAGGAGAGTGGCGTCCGGCACAGAACTGGCTCTGGAGATGTGCCAGGAAGGACTGTGGTACGACGAACTGGTGAAAAACAAACTGGTTCGTCGAGACAAAGGAGGAGAAGTCCGGGAACTCAAAGGACCAGACGACACGACTTCAGCTCTTGTTGACTCACTCAATGAATACCAGCCCGACCTGTTCGTAACCTCGGGGCACGCAACAGAACGGGGATGGCAGATTGGATTCACCTATCGAAACGGATTCTTTCGCTCTCGAGCAGGACAGCTGTTCGGGGAAGACACAAAGCGTAAGACTTACGCAGTTGAGTCCCCCAATGCGAAAGTGTACCTGCCAATCGGCAACTGCCTGATGGGTCACATTGACGGACCGGACGCAATGGCTTTGGCATGGATGAACGATGCGGGCGTCAAACAGATGATGGGCTATACGGTTCCGACATGGTTCGGGTACGGCGGCTGGGGCGTACTGGATTACTTCGTCGAGCAACCGGGCCGCTACACGCTGACCGATGCCTTCTTTGCCAATCACCATGCGCTGATCCACTCGATCGAAACGAAATCCGGGAATCAGAGAGGAATGGAATTCGATCGGGACGTGGTCGCCTTCTACGGTGACCCGGGATGGTCCGCGCGAATGGCCGATGCCAGGTGTGCTTACAACCAGACACTCACGAATGAAGGTGACACATGGACCCTCAGCGTGACCCCAAACCGGGGCAATGATTCATTTAAGCCGGTGAATACCAATGGAGCACAACGTGGATGGCGGCCGGTCGTTCAATGGCTGCCGTTCCGAGTGCAAGATATCGAAGTGGTCGAGGGCCAGGAGCATGCTCCCGTCGTGGCAGACGATTTCGTACTGGTCCCCAATCCGCGAGAATTCGACTTCAGCCGGAAGTTCAAAGTCGTGTTTCGAGCACGTCCTGTCAAAGAGTCGGCAGCAGACTCAGCCGGAGCAGGCGAATAAGGACCCTGCGACCGCTCATCTCGCGTGAGCCGTAGCGAAATTCACCAGAATTCCCCGCCAGATGTTTCTGTATCAAGAAAGCAGATGAGACGACGCATGAAGCCAACGGCATTTGTTTCTGTTCTGTTAGTGATTCAGTCCGTCGCCGGCGCTCAGACAAAGCCATTGAACATCCTGCGCTCCGGTGTCGTCAACGACCAGGTCGTGGATGCGGTCACACCTGGTGGACTCGTTAAAACTGAGTCCGGTGACCTGATCACGACGTTCGTCGACAAGGGTGATTCGGCAGCCGGATCCCGGTGTTATTTTGTTCGTTCGACGGATGCCGGAAAGTCATGGTCCGGGCCGTATCTGGTCGTGGAGCCAACCGACGAGCATGAAGGCGTGTATACGGAGTTGGCAAAACTGCCGGACAACAGACTCCTGATGCTTGTCATTCGCATCTGGCATCGCGACTCAAGCCTCAAAGGTGTTTTCGGGTATCGCGAATCGACCATTGAACTTCTGCTCAGCAGTGACGAAGGACAGACGTTCCGCAAAGCAGGGTTTCTGGACACACCCAAAAAGAGTCTCACCTCCACAACGGGCGCTTTGTATCAACTGGGAAACGGAGACCTGATCATTCCTGCCTATGCCTACCCAAGTCAGCAACCACCGCAGGATGGTTATCAATATGGGTCCGGTTTCTTCCGCAGTTCTGACGGAGGAAAGACATGGGGGAAGATGGAAGTTGCCTTCGCGGATCCACCATCCGCGAATGAGACTCGACAGGGGTTCAACGAAGCAGCATTCGCAGTGCGTAATGATGGTATTGTGATTGCCTATGCTCGGGTCGATGTGCACAAAGGAGATGAGTTTCGACTGAATCGTATGTGGCGATGTCAGTCGTCCGACTACGGAAAGACATGGACAAAGCCGGTTGAAACTGAGATCACCGGAATCTCTCCCATGATCTCCAGGCTGCCGTCAGGTCAGTTTGTGCTGCTCTGCGGTGTCCGTGATTCACCTGTCATGCGTCGCACGACGTCTTTGTTTACGAGCAGTGACGGGATTGAATGGTCCTATCGCGGCCACCCACACTACTCCAGGACCGGCGGCAAGCCCTGGAATTCTGCAACAGGCGGCTCCCAGGCAATGGTCTCCATGGGGGGGAACCGGCTGTACGTTGTTTTCTACGCGGCAGACGAACAGCTTCCCGGACGCAACCGAACCTACATTGATGGTTGCCTGCTGGAGTTATAGACGTCCACCGTCATCTGTGAAGCACCTCAATCCGGTTCTCTACCTCAGCGGGCTGCCCCTTCCCTCTGGCTCGGTAGTAAAGCGTTCCCTTCAGAGTATTGTCGTATTGCAGTTGCGTCAGCAGGACATAGTCGTTTTTCATCCTGTCGAAGGTGCTGTATCGAGCTGTCGTACGACAGGCTCCTGCCCACACCGGATCAGACCTGCAAACTGATCACCGTCACTGAGGGAATAGTGACTTCGCGATTGAACCGAATCACCTGCTTTGATTTCGTGATCTGCAGCCCGTAGGCTCAGAGGCAGGCCGGCGATGATCACCGTAAGAGAATGAGTGGTCTCATGACAGTCGTCCAGATACAGATGTTGATAACGACTTCGCTGGACAGTTTTACCTGAGGGCCAGAATCGAGGCGAAGGTAAAACACTGAAACCATGGGGTCACAGTCTGAAACCCGACCTGTTCCAGTCGAGCGACATGTGCTTCAAGTGTTTCAGGAATGAGTCGATTTTCAATAGCCGTTCTCTTCTGAGCGATCTCCAGATCGCTGTAGCCGTGTGAACGTTTGAATTCGTGGTGCAGTTGAGTCATCAGACCCTGCTGCTCAGGACCGTCAAAACAAACTTTTTCGGACAGCAGCAACGCCCCTCCTGAGTTCATTCCGTCAGCGATATGCCGAATCAGATCGGTCCGTTCTGCGGGCGGGAGAAACTGCAGCGTTAGATTGAGCACCACAACCGATGCGTTCTCGATCTTCGTTTCCCGAATGTCCTGGAGAATCACATCCGTACGATTGAGCTGACGTTCCTGCAGTCGCGACACCATGGCCTCAGAATTGTCGACTGCAATCACACGACAGTCCCGTGCCGCGTGTTGATCCAGAAGCACAGTTCCTGCTCCCAGAGAACAACCAAGATCGTAGAGATTGGTGCCTGCGACCGAGAACTGGTGCGCACACTGGCCAATCATCGACAACATCGTGGAGTAACCGGGCACAGATCGACGGATCATATCCGGAAAGACATCGGCGACAGCGTCATCGAACTCAAAGTCGCCAACGTGACTGAGCGGAACTGAATAAATGCGATCCTCGGACATTATCGTCTTTTCTTTGCAGCTTGCTTCTGCATGGCTTTGGGCTTCAGGGTCGACGTGTATTGAAAGCTATCATCAAAGAGCCCAGTGACCACAGCTTTGTTTTTCCACAGAGCGGCCGAGATGTCCACGAACTCCTGCATGACTCGACCGTGCTGGATCGTCTGGGTTGCCTGTTTTTTCCGGATCAGATCTTCGGGCTGGGCTTCACTTAGTCTAAGAGCAGGCAGACCTTCCGGAGTCAGGAAGCTGAACATGTGCCCGTTCAGTGATGTATACGGCATGCTGACTCCCTTCCGTTACGCATCGGAATGATGCATCGGAATGATGCATCGGCGAGCCGATCATATTGTTCAACAAAACAATCTGGAATATTGCCATCCATGACCCGAGTCTCCTGAGAGATGTGGCCGCCCACTCGGCCCTTGTGGTGGACTTCGCGAGAAGTCCGGAAGTGAAAGGAATTTAAGCGAATTGCACTCGCTTATCCGGACCTCGATGTGTGGCCGGAGTGTCACTCTTCCTGGCGTGAAGCAGCCGTCATTCAAAGCAGCCCCAACATCTATCCGAGCCAGAGATGTCTCCGGCCAATAAGAATTTCGGCGAAGTCCACACCACCAGGAATAAACACCAACGGACACTTGGGGTAGTTCGAAAACCAGTCCGAATGCTAACGCCGATCCTTAAACACAATCATCAGTGTCTGCGATTCTCGCAAGCGTCGTGAGCGAATATTAATCGTGTCCTGGATGTCCGCGCCCGCCCCTGGGATTTCGACGATCAGCTGGACTTTGTTGTTTCGGACGGGAGCGACCGTCTTCTCCTGGATCGCCTGCAGAACATTATTCTGGTTCATGAACATCGACGGACGTCGCGCAGACTTATCGTACGGCAGCTTCTGGCTGAATCCGTCAGTCCCTTTCACTGTTCCGATGAGGTCTGACAGGCGGTATCGAGGCGTGCCCTCCTTGAGCTTGACCTCAATGATGATCTGGTAGTTTTCACCTGGCCGGGGGCGGGCCGGAATGGTCCACGCCGTAAAACTCCCCTTGGTGACAGCAAGTCCACCTTCGGGCACTCGCAGCAGAAATTCGTTTTCTGATTCGTCTCCGGTCTCCGCGCTGCTGCGCATCAAACTTGGGACAGCCTGTTCGGGTAACGTCTGCAGCTCACCATCGTTATTCGGGCGAACCAGATTGGCAAGACGATCCATCGCTGAATCCCCCTGAACCTCTCCTTTATTCACTTCGATGACAGCCTCGAAACGTGCCTTGCCGTCGATCACTTCCTCTTCGCCAAGACTGGCCTGAAGCGGGGGAGGATCGTCAAATACATCCGTCACGACGGTAAAGATGAAGGCCGCCAACAGGAACGCCAGTAGATGGAGCCCTGTGGACAGATAGTAGCCCATTGCATCGGGACTCGTGAGTGCATCCCGAATCCACTCATCCTGCTCCGGATCATCTTCAAACAGCGCATCGACAGGAGCCGGCTCCTGAGCGGGCGGCAATTCATCGAGTGGCTGAGTGATCTGAGACATACGGATGGCGTCCAAGGCGCAGCGTCCGAACGGACGGTGAGGAAATCTGCGGCCGGTTCGATTCTATCTGGTTCCCTTATCCTAAGTCGACCGCCCAAACATCTGAGATTTGCACGCCCACAGGAATCAGACCGAATTTCGAGACGGAAATCTTCCCTCAGCGAACGAAAACTCATAACGAGCCGTTCCACTATATATTCTGCCAGGTTTACCTGACCGGTCTGTTCGGCAGTTTTTTTGCAGCCTTCCATGTCGGTATAAAACGCCCCGCAGTATGCGGAAATGTGATTCGATTGTTCCAGTTCTGATGACGACTGTTGGTCACATGATTACTATTTCGCTGATTATCACATGTCTTCACCCATCCGGAATTCATGGAACCGAAGAAGATACGTGAGTGCCTCTTTCTCGCGGGCAGTGACTCTCAAGACCGATTCTCTGGTCCGAAAGCGTCACAAAACGTCTATAATCCGCATCTGAGGGCTCACATCCCGGACGACAGAAGTTTCGCCAATGGACCTGGCGGGATCGTCGCTGGAGGGAATTGGAATCAGTGACAGGATCACGGAAGAAACTCTTACTTGAACGTCAGGACCGCTGGGGCCATGGTTTGCCTCTGTGGATCCTCGTTGGTGTGGCGTTCCTGCTGCCAGTGGTCATCTACCCACTGAAAGACCTGCGACTTCAAAACGACGTTTCAGGCTGGCTACCGCGCAATGATCCTCAGGCCCGCATTCTGAGTTGGTATCAGGGATTGTTTCCCTCGGAAGATCGTGTCCTGCTTTCCTGGGACGATTGCTCTCTGACTGACCCACGCATGGAGCAAATTCGCGAGACTCTGCAGGGCAAGCTCGATCCGGAAGGTGTGCGCAAAGGCGGGTCACCATTTATCAAAGAAGTCAGTCTGCCAGGCGACATCATCAAGAAGATGATGAAGCGGCAAAAGTCTCTTAAGGAGTCGTTGGCTGAAGTCGAAGGCGTCCTGATCGGTCGTGGACCGATGAGACTTCGTTTCTCTGATTCAGGTCGGCTTCGTGGTGACTACCTCAAGAAGGAAATCCTTGATCTGGCGCAGTCAGAATTTGGTATCGAAGTGAGCATGGTGGACTACTCCATGCCAATGCCGGAAGGCGAAGTTGATATCAAAGATCCGGAAGGCTGGGAGCTTCAGCAGGCGTTGATCGAATATGTTCGCAGTGAACCACTGTATGACATGCAGCTCGTCTGGGACGGGATGCATTCTGACTCGGAAAAGACAGAACAGTTCCAGAAAGCGTTACTGAATTTGACGGACCCTGGTTCATCCGGAGCCACCAGCGGTGAAAAGTCGATCGAGGAATGCTTTTTTACACCAGGCGCTCTGGCTGCAATCTCCATTTCGCTGTCTGAAGAAGGCATCGCGGACAAGAAGGCGGCGATTGCAGCTATCCGGGAAGCTGTCGTCGCAGCTGAGATCGACGAAGATGCGTTCCACATGGCGGGGCAGCCAGTCGTTGGCGTGGCCTTGAATGCTGCAGTCCGGGACGCCGCTCTGCATCCGGATCGCTCATGGATCGACATCGCTCACAAAAGCCCGATCATCCTGTCGGTTCTTGTGAGCGTTGTCTTCTCATTCCTCATGCTGAAGAGTCTACGTCTTGCCACACTGGTTCAGGCCGTCAGTTTTCTGACCGTGTTGATTGCGGTCTCGCTCGTTCCGATGAGCGGAAATAAAATGAGCATGGTGTTGATCGTCATGCCCACGCTCCTTGCCGTGCTCACGACATCTGCAGCCATCCACCTTTCGAACTACTGGAAGCGGTCGGGTGTTTCAGGCTCTTCGCAGTCAGTCTTCGCGGCGGCGCGAACTGCATGGCTGCCGTGTGCTCTTGCGGCTGGAACAACGGCCATCGGCCTGGCTTCTCTGATGACCAGCAGCCTGGTTCCAGTCAGAAACTTCGGACTGTACGCAGCCATCGGATGCGGAATCTCATTCGTGGTGGTTCTTTATGTGCTGCCAACATTCATGCTTTATTGGCCAAAGACTCCGCCTGAAGTTTCTGAGGACTCAACATCTCACTGGGACAGCTTTGGGCGATTTCTGGCTCGCCATCGCTGGGCGGTGTGCACTTTCTGTCTGCTGATTACAGTCGCTGCCGGCTATGGTCTGACGAACTTCGGGACGGAAACCAAGATCATTAAGTACTTCCCGACCGAGTCACGTCTGGTTCGTGATTACGTGTTTCTTGAAGACAAGCTGTCAGGCGTGATTTCGATCGACACGCTCGTGCGATTTGACCGACAGGCTCAGTCAAATCTCCCGTTTCCTGAACGAGCACGAATGGTGCGGGAGATCCAGGAAGAGATTCGAGCACACTCAGAAATCAGCGGTGTGTTGTCTCTTGCTTCGTTCCTCGACCTTCGGGAGGTCGACCGCAGCACGATGAGTCGCCTTGAGCAGATCAAGCTCAGACGAACCCAGCAGCAAATGGAAAACAGCATTCATAAACGTCTGCAGGACGAAGGAGGAGACTCAGAATCGCTGGCGTCCATGTTGGCAATTCCGGATTACTCCACTGACTGGCGGGAAGCCGGTGACCAGGCACTCAATCGTGAGGGAGATGAAGTCTGGCGGATCACTGCTCAAACCTCGGCTCTCAGCGATTCTGACCTCGAAGTCCTGATCGGTGACATGAACGAGATCGCCGGCCGGCACCTTGCCATGGTCGACAGTCCACATACCGGCCACGTTGTGACTGGTCTGATCCCCGTGTTCCTGCGGACTCAGGAAGCTGTTCTCGAGAGTCTCATCTACAGCTTTGGGATGGCATTTCTGCTAATCGCTGTGGTCATGATGATTCAGCTGCGTCACGTTGGTTCAGGTTTCCTGACGATGCTTCCCAACCTGATGCCCGTCATTCTGATCTTTGGTGCGATCTCATGGTTTAATGTGAAAGTCGACATCGGAACGATGATCACAGCATCCGTTGCTCTCGGCATTGCAGTTGACGGTACTCTCCATCTGATTACCTGGTTTAAAGAGCTCGTCAGTGAGGGGATGCCCGTTGAGGAAGCGGTCGGGAAGTCTCTGGAACACTGTGGTCCGGCAATGTGGCAGACAAGTCTGGCCATCGGTCTGGGAATGCTGGCCCTGTTATTTGCTGACCTTCTTCTCGTCAGCAGATTCGGAATGATCATGTTCCTGCTGATCTTCGCAGCCCTGGTAGCGGACGTTATCTTCCTGCCGGCTCTCCTTGGAGGCATGCTCGGCCGCATGATTCGAAAATCGTGCTATGTCCCCCCGCCACCGGATGACGCACCCGCTCAGACGGTTCGCATTGCCGATCCACCGACCCCTCCGCCGGAGTCTCGGGTGAACAGTGATGGATCTGAGCCACCGCTTAAGGACGTCGTCTGATTCATTCCGCAGATGAATCATGAATTCTGCGTTCCCGGCTCTGCTAATGGCCTGTACCGGCCATTCAATTCAGATGGCACTGTCTCTTGCCATTGCGGAAAGCCACATGACTCAGCTTCGACAAACCTGTCTTATCCCGATGCTCCTGCTGCTGATTCCGGGCTGCGGAATGCCCGGCCAGCGCCTCCTGACGATCGAAATCCACGAGAACGACGAACTACGATTCCGGGGAATTCGCGGTGTCCCCGATGATACCCCCTTCGATGAGATGTGGGACTACCTCAACAGTGTGCGATTCGCCCCTCAGGCAGAGGACGAAGATGCTGCCCAGGATAGTGTCCGGCCGGAACTGAAGGGCAGCGTCCGAGTCATCATCTTCCACGGTGAAAGTCAGCTGGCAACCTCCCAGGTGAATTCGCTCACCCTCACCAGGAACGACAGCGGCGGATGGCAGATCAGCCCTGCCGCTCTCAAACAGATCAAGGGAGCCGCCCACTGACTTCAGACGAACAGTTTGTGGAACAGTTTCGGCAATCAGACAAAAGTTGCCTCCAACGAAGCACCGCAGCGTCATCAGTGAGGGTGATGGACGGCATGATCGATGAAGGACTATCCCCTGAGTGGCCTCAGTAGTCGTCGCCACAGATCGGTCTGCAGCAGTTCGTCGGGGTCCAGTTGTCGTTTGAGCCTGAAGAATTCCTCCAGCGACTCAGGAGGCATGGAGGCCCTGTAGTGTTGCGGAAGGAGCGTCGCATCTTTCGCGAGGTAAAAGCGGCCACCCGCGGCAGCAACCAGCTCATCCATCTGATGGCAAAGTTCCCACAGCCTGCTTCGATTATTCCGGGTCACTCGAAAGTCCTGGGCAAGGCTATATCCGTCGACTCCATAAGACATCAAAAAACCGTCGGTGCGATGCTTCTTCATAACCGTCAGATAGTTGACGAGTCCTTTGCGCTGCTGGAGCCGGATCAACTGTTCAAAAACATCGTAAGCATGAGCATCCGGAACCAGCACCTGGTGCTGAATGAGCCCGCTTCTTCCGAAGCAGCGTTCGAATCCGGGTACACTGTCAAGCAGAAACTGATACCACACCACTGGCAGTCGAGACTGTCTGCCATGCCTCACTCTCGCCGCTCGGTACCTGGCTTCATTGATCCAGCGAACACCCGTGTCATTCCAACATGGTTGCAGCAAATGCCTGATCCAGGTCTTCGGCAACAGACCAGCCACACGGGTCGGGAGTTCCTGATTAGCCAGTGACAGTGAACCTGGTTCCGACTCTTCCACATGGGCAGCACACTGAATGTGTCCCCGTCCAAGTCTGGAACCACGAGCAAACGCATCAAGCCATGCCACCATAAAATCGGAGCCGCCTGCCGCTGACTCGAAGCGATCAAACGTCGCGGCCAGATTCTTCTCGGCATACTCATTGACGGCGACCAATCCGCTCGACACGGACCGCAGCTGGAGCGTCAACCGGGTGATAATGCCAAGCATTCCAAAGCCTCCGATCGCTGCGCGAAACAGTTCACCGTTATCCGTCGAGGAGCAGTTGACAGTATCACCCGATGGCGTCAACAGGCTCAGCGACGAGATATACTCACCAATCGGTCCGACATGCCACACGTTCTTCCCGTGGGTATTCATGGCCGCGCAGCCACCGAGTGTTGTCCGTGATGTTCCGGTGACAACATGTGGCCACCAGCCACTCGGTAGACAGTGCCTCTGCCGGAGCTCTTCGAGATTTCCGGTTTTGATGAGCTGCGACGCCTCGAAAAAGAATATGGAACACGGACCTTTAGACGTGCCGGGGAAGACGCACAGGAAGACCGAAAGGTAGCGACGGAGCCTGCCTGACATGCCGCGAAAGGGCATTTCAGTGAACAGCACACTACAACAGACCGAAAACCTGTTCTCACGTTTGTTCTCAAACCCCGACTTTCACGGTGGACGAGACACACTGCGATTCGCAGACGAAACCGTCTCACGAGACCAGCTACGGGAAATGATTGAGGCCACTGCGGCAGCACTGCGGGCTCACGGCGTTTCCAAAGGAGAACGAGTCGCACTTGTTCTCGGCAATACACCTGAGTACATCGTGGCCTTCTTCGCAGTCACTGCACTGGGCGGGATTGTCGTTTCCATTGACAGCCGCATTGGTGCCGAGCGTCTGAAGATCGTTACGGCAGACACACGACCGGTCTGTTGCCTGCAGACGCAGGACCTCGAGGCGACTCGCGGCATTAATATTCCTCGTCTTGAGCTCAATGTCGACCTGGCAACGCAGGCCGTTTTCCTGGGAAGAAACCTCTGCATCGCACCACTGGATCTGCTGCAGAATCCCGCCAACGTCGAAATGGAAGACCCTGCCCTGATCCTGTTCTCAGCCGGTTCAACGGGCCATCCAAAGGGTGTCGTGCTGCGACACGGCGGACTCTTCAAAACCGCATGCACGGTCTCTGCAATCATTGGCCTCAAGCCGGATCACCACGACCTGATCCTGAGTCCGATGACACACAGTGGCGGGTGGCAACGCGTCACCGGCACTATTCTGTCGGGTGGCTGTGTCGTCCTGCCGGAGGAGGGCATGTTCTCAATCCCCGGACTGTTGAACGACATCGAGCGTAATGACGTCAATGGATTTTTCACAACGCCACCGTTCATCCGCATGATACTCAATACGGCTCCCGAGAAATTTGCGAATCGGGTTCCCACGCTGCGATCAATTGAGATCGCCAGCGCGCCGCTGTCCGCCGACGAACTACAACAGCTGCTCGATCTGTTCCCACACATCAATGTGTTTTTTCAGTACGGCTCCACGGAGTGTTCTCGCGCACTGATTCTGGACTCACGCGGCCGAACGGACAAGCTACACACGGTCGGCGTGCCGACGCCGGGAGTCAAAGTGCGTATCTGTGACGAACACGGAAACGACGTTCCCGTCGGCCAGAAAGGAGAGGTCCTGATGGGCGCCGAACAGATGGCGACTGGTTACTTTGAACGACCTGATCTCGACGCAGAGCGTTTCCGCAAAGGATGGCTCGTCACGGGTGACTACGGACGACTTGATGAAGAAGGCTTCCTCACTCTGCTGGGTCGCGCTGATGACATGATTAACTGTGGTGGACATTCCTACTTCCCGGCAGAAGTAGAATTTGAACTTGGTTCCATCGAAGGCATCGACACATTTTTGGTGGCTGGTGTCCCTGACCCGGCGGGCATCATGACAGACGTGCCATGGATCTTTGTTGTTCCTGAAGACCCCACGAACTGGTCGATTCGTGACTTCCTGTCGGATGCACGCAACCGGCTGCCATCACAAATGGTTCCACGTAACGTTGTGGTCGTGGACGAGATTCCTCTGACACCATCGGGTAAGCCGAGTCGTCGTCGGACTCTTGAGCTTTACGGTCCAGACACGTCCGCAATCTGAAAACAGGTGCTGCTATGAACTCTGAAGAAATCTGCGCAAAAATTCGCGACTTTCTGCAAACCTCATTTCCCAATCCGTCCATAGAACTGACCTACGAGACAGGACTGCTGGATGGATGGTTCTTTGACTCAATGGGAATCGTCCAGGTCGTGATTTTTCTTGAGAGTACGTTCGGATGCAACGTAAAGGCGGCGGACGTCAACGCGGACAACTTCGCCACGATTCGAACGCTCAGCGAATTTGTCATGGCACAAACCGAGTCTGCCCCGGCATAAGGCTGTCCGAAAACGCCTGAAAATGGCCACCGCCGCTGTTCCGTCATCGGGCTGAGTACGCCCACCCCGTGTAGTGTTTTGTATCATCCACCCGAGTCATCGCCATGAAAATCAAGCTGCGTGGTGCAACGGTTACGGATGAAACCCGGGCGGAGCACAACCAACAGACACGAATGCCGATTCTTATCGGATTCTTTGTGGTCATGGCAGTCCTGCTCTGGCTGTTCACACACGTCGGCACCTTCTTTGGAATCCCGTCGCCGGAAGATGTGTTCGGCACGTTTGCCGAAATAGTCGACTACGATTTTGACAGCGACGGCAATGTCGACAGTCAACTGCGGGTACAGTCAACAGATTTCTGGCCTGACAATGACAGCGGGAGAGCATGGCTGTTTGGTGCCATCTGCGGCGCATTCCTCTCCGGATACTTCCGTCCGCTCAGGTATAAACGTCCTTCCTACGTCTTCTGGTTTCTGGCCGCCTTCGACCTGCTGTACGGGTGGCACCTGACAACCATGTTCCTGACGGGACACCTGTTTCTCTACCTGCTGCTGCACGGCCCGCATCGGAAGAACACAGAGCTGCTGTCGACGGCGTTTGGTATGCTGGCAACTCTGCTGACATGGGTTGAAACAACTGAACTGAAGTATCTGCTGCTGTACATGTCCGCGGGAGGAGCCACGTCGTGGGCCGCGTTCAACTATGTCCTCAACCCTGTCCTGACCAGTCAGCATCAAGCAGCAAAGCTTATCCCCGCGATCGCCATGCATCTGCCGTTCCTCGCAATCTACGGCGGCATCTACTACGAACTGGCGTCCGGCGTCAAATGGGACAAGTCCCTTGCCGTCATCATTTTCATGTACCAGTGGGCGCGTCTCATCACCTACCACATGGACTATCGAGACGGCGAAGTCCCGAAAGATCTGCCGCTGTTGCATTACCTGTCGGTCTTCCTGTCACCGGCGGTAATCCCAAACTATCGATATGCGCCCTATCTCGCGCAGGGATACACGTATCTTGAAAGCAGCTTCTATAACAACGACAAGAACAGCATCATCACCGGAGGACTGAAGCTCTGGAGCATCGCCATCTTCTACCTGATTTTCGGCGAGTATATTGTCGACTGTTTCAAGCACTATATGGTCTCGCAGTGGAACGTCCCGGTCTACAAATTCATCAGTTCGATGGTCGAGGACTACTGCGACGGAACACCGATGAGCACTCCGACAGTGCTGCTGTCAACGATCTGCGATCAGTATCGGATCTTCCTGCTTTGGGGCGCGGTAACGCACTTTAAAGTCGGAACCTGGCGAGTCCTTGGATACAATGTGGACCCGCAATACAACAAACCGTGGCTGGCGACAAACCTTGCCAATCTGTGGAGCCGCTTTGCCTTCCACTACAGGGAGTTTCTTGTTCGGGCGGTCTACTATCCCGTGTTCTTTCGCGTATTCCGCAACAACACCAGTCTGCGAATCTTCACGGCAATCATGGTCGCCACGATCATTGGAAATCCATTCTGGGGACACACACCTGCCAAGCTCATCTACAATGGCATCACCTTCGAGCGTTTCTTTCGCCTGATCCTGAGGTCATGGCCCTACTACATTCTGCTGGGCCTTGGCATCTCCCTGTGCCATCTCTACCTGATGCGAAAGGTGCGGACGCGCAAACCATGGACACGAGACCGCTGGTTTGTCGTTGACATCCTGTGCTCCTACCTCACGATTCAGTACTTCTCACTGATTCATGTGTTCATCCGACCGCAGAGCAACAGCAACCTGTGGGACCACGTGAAACTGTTCCTGATCGGACTCGGAATCCATCTGGATTGAGGCGCCGCGGCAGTCTCGCAAATTGAAAACCCGACACGTGAGCGAGGGCCCCGAACCTGTCTACCGACTGTTTCCTGACGGACGGATTGAGTCATCGATTGAATGCGTGAGAGTCCAATGCGGATACATCGCCAAAGAAACGACAGAACCGCGATGATTCGACTCAGCGTCTCATTCAGCTCACCAGTAACTCTGCAGTCAGGAAACTCTGACGCCCCGCTCAATTTGCCTCACCAAACCCAGGCAGCGTCATGCTGAAACATGACCTACGGTCAACCTAACGGAAGTCACCCGCCCACGGTGCTGTATGCACAAGGCTGCGGACTCGCCATTCGCGGAGTTCCTCCAGCATCGCCCGTTTCTGGTCATCGTGATCTGCGCTGTGCCACAGATTCTTTACCTCGTCCGGATCATTGACGAGATCGAAGAGCTGGCCCTCGTCTTCGTCCACAAAGTGTACGAGCTTCCACTCGCGGTTGCGAACCATGGTCATGAAGTCTGTGCCGTCGAGAATGTGGTCTTTGCCATGCTCGGCATACACATACTCTCGCGGCTCCCATTCTTTGCCTTCAAGAACCGGCAGAAGTGACTCTGCTTCCATCGTTTCCGGAACTTCAAGCCCAGCCAGTTCAAGAATTGCGGGGCCAATGTCCATCTGCTGACAGAGATCGTCAACTCGGCGATTGCCTTCAAATCGACCGGGGCTCCAGACGATCATTGGCATCTTTGTGATGATGTCATACATCGTCCATTTCTGGCTGTGGCCGTGGTCCGTCAGACAGTCCCCATGGTCGCTGGTGAAGATTACGACCGCGTTCTCGAGGTACCCCTTCTTCTCGAGTGACTCAAGAATCTCTCCGACCTTGGTGTCGATCATCGTCACATTGGCAAGGTAGTAGGCACGCTGTTTGTGGCGTTCCTCCTCCGTAGGGTTATCCTTGTGGACCACGCTGTCGTGATCAATATCGAAGTTATGCTGCCGCAGAACTTTGAATGCGCGTGGCTGGTCGTCTTTCTCCTCCTGAGTGACCTCCATCAGCGGCAGGTCTTTATTCATGTACTTTTCAGCTTCTTCCGGCGTTGGGTCATACGGCGGATGAGGCCCCGGAAATCCGATCTGCAGAAACAGCGGCTGGTCGGGTTTAGGTTTCGTGTCGATCCACCAGGTCGCCATGTTGCCAACGAAGTTGTCAGACTGCATGTCAGCATCAAGTTCCCACAGGAATGCTCCCAGGCTGTCCTTGTAATCCTCTCGTTTACGGTAGAGTTCCCGCTGCTGCTTGACGAGTCCTCGCGCGTGCAGTGCTTTGTCCCATTCATCATAGTAGTAGCGCTCTTCCATATAGCGGTCTTTGTTTTCGACCACATATCGTTCATGGAAGCCCATCGGCGTGTGATACGGATAGGTATGCATCTTGCCGATGTTGATGCATCGGTACCCGCTGTTTGCCAGCGATTCGATCCATCCGTGATTCCAGGGATCAGCGTTTTTCAAAATCCCGGTTGTATGCGGGTAGTAGCCGGTGAACAGGCTGGCTCGTGAAGGAGCACAGCTGGGAGCTGAAATATGGCAATTCGTGAACGTCGTCCCTTCGCGCACAAGTCGGTCGAGATGGGGAGTGTCCATGTAGTCAAAACCGAGCTCGCGAATCGTGTCGAACCGCTGCTGGTCGGTAATGATAAAGATAATATTGGGACGATCGTCGCTCATGGAAAGCCTGCAATGGAATGTTGGGAGCAGGGAATTTACCGGCACAGGCCTGCCTGATGCAAGCGGTGACCGGACTGTGCGGTCTGCGGGAGTCTATCCGGTTTCCGGCAGGAACGTGGGCATCACAACTCCGTTCGGCGCTGAGGCCGGACCGTGACTCTGAGCGACATGCATTTCACAGTTGCGAGCTCCCCATTGATAGAGTCGCTTCACCAACTGCCCGCAATTCACCTGGGCCAGCAGAACAGGACATCGACCACGGTTTGCATTCAGCTGAGCATAAAACAGCGCTTCTGCCGTCGCCGAATCTGTCGCAACACCGGGCCCGATCATATTGACGGTTTCAGAGCCGCAGGAAACCAGAAATCCGGAGATTCCGGTTTGAGACTCCGCCACGAATCCGGTCCACAGACCATCAGGATTCTCGATGAAATAGCGATAGTCAGACACTCGCGTAATTCCTGACACCTGCTGTTCCAATTTCCCAATGGCGTCAATGTCCGACAGCTCGGCAGGCCGCACCCCGATGTCATTGGGTGGGTCAAATGGGAGGCCTGCCTCCGGTACCTCAAGAAACATATCCTGGTACGTCGCGAACGGGACGAATCCTGCTCGGGTGTAAAGCGAATAGGAGTCGAGATTGAAGCAACTCGACACGAGTCGAATCGGTTTCTGCTGCTCCTGAGCTCTGCGAATGATCTCCGCGAGGATGGTGCGTGCAACGCCGCGTCCGAAGTGATCCGCATGAGCGTTCATGATACCCAGAGAAAAATGCGTTTCTCTCGGATGCACAAAGCATGACCCGATGATCTGCTGCGTCGCATCATCGACCGCCACAATCCCTTCACCGGGATCAATCTGCTGGTAGACATCAAACATCTCACCGGGCTGGAGCTCGTCTCCCTGAAAGATTCGATCGCGCCCGATGGACTCATAGTACGCGTTTGTTGAGTGATAAATGAGTCGCGCAATCTCATCACGATCTTCTGGCTGCATCGACCTCAGGTGGAATCCACTCTGGCTCATTCGGTCCTCCGAAATTCTGTCCCACGGAATCATCGTCTCACCGGCAGCCGAAGGTGCGGGCGTTAAACAAATCTACTGTCGGCGTGGTGCAAACTCTCAACGATCGCGAGAGTTGAACCCCGTGCATGCGCCGGACTTCGTCGCCGGAATTCTTATTCCGGCTTACATGTCAATGAACTCTATCGGTGAGTCCATCACGTCACAAGGATTGCCTTACAGGGCGGGGCAAGCGAAGCGAAGACCGACAATGGTGCTCATCACGACACCATCATCGTTCAACCGGCAGCCTAAACAGCACGCGTCAACAAGTCCTTTGTCGGCCGGACTCACACCCGTCACGAAGCAGCACTTGCGGTGGACTTAGTCGCTGCGTTTTTCCCTCCGGCCCACAAACACCTCAGCCTGCAGTCCACTACCAGCCGCCGGCCCCGTCGGGAAGATCCCTGGGCATGCTCGGAGGCAGGTCGTGCTCAGGAGTAACGCGGGCTCGACGTGTCGTCTTCGGCAGACGCTGAATCGAGTACTGCAAAAGCTCTGTTGCAGTTGGTGCTGCGACGGTTCCACCATAGTGAAGCCCCGGAGACGTGGGCTCGTCCACCATCACCAGGACAACCAGCTGAGGATTTTCTGCCGGTGCACCACAAATGAACGAACAGATGTGCCGGCTGTTGCTGTAGCCGCCTGTTTCGGGATCCATTTTCTGGGCCGTCCCCGTCTTTCCAAAAATACTCATGCCCTGAATGCGGGCCCTTTTCCCGGTCCCGCGTTCGACGACCTGTTTCATCGGATGACGAACAATCCACTGCGCCGTGTCAGAGTCAACGATTTCAGAGTCGACGGCCTGTGGAACATCGACCGTCTCGATTGCCTTGAGGGGTGCGGCATGAGCGGTCAGGTCGGCTGCTTCGGCCAGAATCCTCGGTCGCACCAATCGCCCATCTCCAGCCAGTGCAGCGTGAGCAGTGATCAACTGCAACGGCGTGACCGCCAGTTCCTGCCCCATCGGAATCGAACCAACGGAGTACTGATCCCACCTGTCCAGAGGTCGAACAAGTCCGTCGACCTCACCAGGCAATTCAATCCCGGTCCGGCGACCAAAACCGAATGCAGCTGTCGCATGATAGAGTTCTTCAACTCCCAGTCGTTCGCCGATCCGAGCCATTCCAATATTGCTCGACTTGACCAGCACATCTTCGACACTCAGTTTTACGTACGGATGATGGTCATGCAGAACACGGGGCCCCATTCGGTAGGCTCCACTGAAACACGGTATGTTTTCGTCGGCCGAGAGCTTCCCCTGCCGCATCGCCCATCCCACGATAAACGGCTTAAACGTGGACCCCGGTTCAAACACAGCAGAGATCGCAAGGTTGCGCCAGGCATCGGGAGGGACTGCCGCCGGACGATTTGGATTGAATGCGGGTACCGAACCCATTCCGAGAATCTCACCTGAGCGAGGTTCCATCACAATTGCACACGCTCCCAGCGGTTTCCATTTCGCCGCGAGTTCCTGCAGCAACTCCTCAGTTCGGATCTGAATCATCAGGTCCAGGGCAGTGACGACCGTCTTACCGTGCTGTGGACTTCTCGAACGCGCCGAAGCGACTTCAACGACTGCGCCCCGCGCGTCACGACTCAGAACGCGAACTCCATCGAGTCCACGGATATGATCATTCAGACTCTGCTCAAGTCCACCGTGCCCGTTGTTATCGATATCACGCATCCCGAGGACATGCGATGCAAATCGCCCCTGAGGATATTGCCGCAGATACTCGCGACGAAATCCCCACGTCTCCGGCGGAAGAGCGAGCCGACGTACCCGCTCGGCTTCCACTTCAGAAAGTCTGCGACGGACCCAGACAAACTGGCGATCGGAATGTTCCTGAAGCCGTTCGAACAATTCATCTGCATTGATGTCGACGGCCGAGGCGATTGACCAGACGAACTCCTCCGGATCTTCAATCTCCGCCGGGACCGCGTAAAGGCTCTCACGAGTCACCGTCATCGCCAAAACGTTGCCATTGCGATCCAGAATCTCTCCCGGTCGAGCAGGAACCAGTTCCGTGAATGTAGACTGTCGCGTGACCCGCGAATGATGTGATTCGCGCTGGGCTCCCTGCAGTTGGATGAGGCGTCCGGCAAGGACGATCCATCCGACTGTCATTAACAGAGTCACCAGCACCGCCCGCCAGTTTCCTCGACGGCCATCGCTGGCGACTGCCTCTGGTTGTCCTGAAGAAGACGTCATCGGTTTACTGACGAAACGTTCGCGGATTATTCCAGCGCATCATTGGGCGTCCCTCAACTCCTGTTGAGTCGTTGGCCTCATCAGCCGTGCGCATTGCTGGTTCCTGACTGGAGACCTCAACCGGCGCCGTCAGCTGCTGAATTCTCAATCGCTGGCGTGCATGCAATTCAAGCAGAACGTCCTGCTGATAGTACTGCCGGCTGACAGCACGCTTCAGTTTCAGCGAACGCTTCTCCAGCCCGATTCCAATCATCGAAATCAGGACCACAAGAATCAGGCTGGCAGCAAATCGGAAGAACATAAACGCAACGATCACAAGGAGGTTCTCTTGAGAATATCGGCTGTTCGATCACTCCTCAGGGGAGCGATCCGAGTCAGGACACTCACACACTAGGAATGATCCTCCAACAGCGGAATGGCAAGCAGAACCTGACCGACCGGTCAGGTTCTGTCACCCCGATCCACGTGACAGGCAAAATCGACGTTTTTGTTATCTCTTCGATTTCCTGAAAAATCGGCACTCGCTGCGTTGTCAGCCCGAACTCCGTGCCTTAACCTCCCGGTGTGGGATATTTGCCCAATTGATCTTTTATAATTCATTGAATGTGGGCCTAACGCCCAGTACTTTGCAGAGTTGGGGAGCGCATCTTCATTTCGCTCCGTTTTCTGTCCTGTCAGCTGGTTGTACCCGTCATGTTGATCACCGGAGAAGTTCGGCGAACCATCGATGACCGGTTTCGGCTCAGCCTGCCCGCCAATTTCGCGGAGGCAGTGAGTGACAGCGATGGCCGAGTGATTGTCGCTCGGGAACAGAAAGGGTGCCTGAGTCTTTGGGAAGCCGCTCAGTGGCAGAAACGCATGGACAGTGGAGTCAGCATTCTGCAGCAGAAGATTGATGCCGGGCGCATGGAAGGCAGATGGGGGGACGTACAGCGGCTTGGACGCCTGCTGTCCTCACGGCATCTTGAAGCCACATTGGCCAACCGTTCACGGCTGCTGATACCAGAGGGCTTCCGGACATTTCTGGGAGTCAGTACCAACGAACCTGTTGTGGTCGTAGGTGCCGCTGTGTGCGTGGAAATCTGGCATCCGCAGCGTTGGCTGGATGTCCTCTGCGAAGAGATGCCTGAGTTCGGCGATCTGTTTAAGACGCTGACTGAATAAAAGCTGACTGAATAGACTCGGATCGGGTTTCGGACGGTCCCTGGTCATCTCCAATTCCCACATTCACGTCTGCAAAGACGCATGGATGCAGACGGACCGAAGCAGAAAGCTGAAGACTCAACTCAACGGAACTCCTTCAATTGAGACTCATGGATGGTCTTTCGGCAGGGAAGCCACCTTTCTGCTTCGGTCTTATTTCTGGCCCATTTTCAACCGCCTCTCTACAATCGTCGGCTGACGGCATGTCGTTCAGGAACCAGTCTCGATTCAGGAGATGACGGTGAGCAGACTCTCTCTTCTTCTTGCTGCCCTCAGTACGGTCGCGTCCGTGCGGGCCGACGACATTTCTGTCCCGCCGGGATTTCACGTCGACAAATTGTACGACGTTCCTGAAGCTCAGGGATCATGGGTGTGCCTGACGTTCGACCCCAAAGGACGCATCATTGCCTCCCACGAACGTGGTGGCCTGTATCGCGTCACCCTGCCTGCGAGTGAAAAGAAGACAGTCTCCGTTGAGAAACTCTCCGCAGAACCTGGCGCAGCCCATGGCTTGCTGTGGGCCAACGACAGCCTTTATGTAGTCGCCGGAGGTGTCTGGCGTCTGCAGGACACAACAGGTGATGATCAGTTTGATCGCGTCGACAAACTGTTCACAATCGAAGGTCGCGGGGAACACGGCCCACACGCCATTGTTCAACACCCTGCCAACGGCTGGCTGTATCTGATCGCCGGCAATGCAACAGCAGTCCCGAAAAACCTGACTGCGAACCGAGTCATCTGGGAATCCGGCAGCAAACCCGATCCACAAGGCTGGGTCCTGCGGATCAACCGGGACGGCTCAGAACGGGAACTCGTTTGCGTTGGGTTACGGAATTCCTACGGTCTCGCGATGCATCCCACGGGCGATCTGTTCACGTTCGATTCAGACAATGAAGGATTCATGGGACTGCCGTGGTATCGGCCGGCAAATCTCTTTCACCTGGTTGCGGGGGCAGATTACGGCTGGCGGCAGGGCCCGGAAACTCGGCAGGCATGGCATCCCGACAACCTCCCACCCGTCCAGGAAATTGGCCCGGGCTCTCCTACCGGAATGACTTTTGGAACAGGAGCCAGTTTCCCGCTGAAATACCAAAAAGCACTTTTTCTGTGCGACTGGAGTTACGGACGAATCTATGCCGTGCATCTGACTCCTGTGGGAACATCATGGAAGTCGACGCAGGAAGTCTTCGCCACGGGCCGCCCACTTGCTGCGACAGACATTCGGGTGGGGCCCGACGGCAATTTGTATTTTCTGACCGGGGGACGCGGCACAGCATCGGCACTGTTCAGAATTTCATGGGAGGGAGACGCAGTCACGTCTGCGGCAGGTCCGGCATTGAACAGTGAACCGCGCCGTCTTCTACAGATGCTGCAAACACTGCACGATCAGCAACTGGGTGATCATGAAGTCATCGAGACGGCCTGGCCACACCTGAGAAACCCCGACCGAATTGTGCGTTATACCGCAAGAAACGCCATCGAAAGAGCGCCCGTTCAATTCTGGATTGATCGAGTAATGACTGAAGCGGACCCTGAGGCTGCACTGGAAGCTCTTGTAGCTCTCAGTCGCCAGCTTCCCGAATCAAAGCAGGAGACTCCTGACTCACGCGCCGTCCTGAATAAACTTCTTACTCTGCCCTTTGACCTGCTGACTCCGCCTCAGCGACTGGCATACCTGCGAGTCATCGACATCAGCATTCGTCGCATGGGAATGCCGAATGAGCAACACCACAGGAAGTTACTCGATCAGTTTGATCCACTCTTCCCGAGCGATGATCCGGACCTGAATCGTGAGCTCATCCACCTGCTGGTCACACTAAGATCGGAGGACCTCGTTAACCGTACAATCAATGTGCTGGAATCGTCTCCTTCCGCAATGAACCAGATCTATTACCTCAGAACTCTGAGCCGTCTTGATGTGACTTTTTCGGATTCACAAAAGAAGCGGCTCCATAAGGTCCTTGACCTTGAGATGATTCGTGACACCGGCAGCCGTGGTTACAGGGACGTTGCCCAACTGATTGGTGACTTATTGGAGGGCGTTGACGCCAAAGAAGCTGACCTCGCACCGCTGCCGGTGATCCAGCAATGGACAGCAGCGGACCTTGAGGAAGTCATTTCGAAGGGCTCATTGGCGCAGGGAAATATCAGAAACGGGCAACACGCTTTTCGCAAAGCACAGTGCCACCGTTGCCACAGAATCGGAGCAAACGGAGGCACGTTGGGGCCGAATCTGACGACACTCTCTTCGCGATATAAATCGTATGAAGTTCTCGAATCGATCCTGGAGCCCAGCAAAGTAATCTCCGACCAGTATCGAATGACGGTGTTCATTCGAAAGAACGGAGCTCAGTTCACTGGTCAGATTGTCAATCTGAGCGGTGACAATTATCAGGTCCGACTTAACCCATCAAAACCGTTCCCTCGGGTCAACGTTCCAATGAAGGACATCGATCAGATGGTTCTTTCGAAGGTCTCGCTCATGCCCAAAGGCCTGCTTGATGTCCTCACTAAGCATGAGATCCGAGACCTGCTGGCCTACCTGATGCAGGCAAGGTAACCAGACGCCTGGAAGACGCAGAAAAAGCTGTCATACTGAATGGCCCGCCAATCAGGACCAATTGGGTTTGCCTTTCATGACACTTCGGATTCCCCAGATTGCTGACGTTCACGAGGCGCGCGCTGTCATTGCTCAGCACATGTCCCCAGCCCCCCTCATCCGATCTTACGCGATAGAGAAGGAACTTGGGCTGGGCAAAGATCAACGAGTCTGGCTAAAGGACTATGGCTGGACGCCCGTCGGATCGTTTAAAGTGATGGGCGCGCTGAACTGGATGCACAACAATCTGGATGCAATCGGCGCCCGCCCCGTGGCAGCGCATTCATCCGGCAATTTCGCCTGCGGCATATCCTATGCTGCAATGCGTTATGAGAAGCGAATCCTGATCGTCATGCCGGACTCGGCGCCACAGGTCAAGTTTCGCATGGCCGAATCCTTCGGCGCAGAAATCAGAACCTACAACATTGCTCGAGATCACGAAACGGGTGAGCGAGACCAGCTCACCCGAGAGATAGCCGAACAGGAACAGGCAGTGCAGGCCTCTCCGTACGACGACCCGTTTGTCATCGCGGGAAACGGTGTCGGCGGGCTGGAGATTGTTGAAGAGCTGCAGAGCGAGGGGCGATCACTCGCCCAGTTCGTCTGTCAGGTCAGCGGTGGCGGGCTGATGGCAGGACACGCTCTTTCAATCGCGGACGGGTTTCCCGATGCTCAGATTATTGGCGTTGAACCAGCCGAGGCAGATGACTTTCGACAGTCACTCGCGTCTGGTGAGCGAGTGCGACTGGAACGCCCCACCAGTATTTGCGATGGACTATTGTCCTACGATGTCGGGGAACACAACTGGCCCATCCTCAGAGAACTGGTTGGAACTTCGGCGGCAGTTCCGGACGACCAGACACAGAATGCAATGCGATGGCTCTATGAGCGACACGGCCTGCGAACCGAACCGTCCGGCGCCATTGCTGCAGCAGCTCTCCTCAGCGGCCACGTGACACCCGCAACGGAGGGCGACATTGTGATCGTTGTCAGTGGCCGAAACCTTGACCAACAGCAGTTTGCGGAGTGGATTCAATGAGTCGTTTCCCGATCCGGCACCTGTGCGGACTTCTTGTTGTGTTGATGCCGGCTGTCCCCGCCAGGGCGCAGGTGAGTTTCTCTGAAGACGTTCGACCGATTCTGTCAGACAATTGCTTTACCTGCCACGGACCGGATGAGGAACAGCGGGCCGCGATGCGCACCCGCATCGCGGGGGAGATGTTCGAAGAAGAACACGGCCGACCCCCGGCCGACGAACGCGAACTGACCGGATACATTGCCCGCGGCACCCGCTAGCTCACCACCTCAGTGGCGGGCTACGACATGACCTACACGCCAGTGAAAAGCGTCTCCGCGCTCTACGCGCTGGCCCCGCTGCACATCGCCGAGATCATCGAGAAGTGCCACACCCGCGCGGTCGAGGACGCCCAGGACTACCTGCAGGACCACGCGGCCTACACCCGCATCGGCGCCCAAGGTGTCGCCCAGGTTGACACAGACGGATTCATCGCCGCCCACTTCCTGCACCGTGACACCCGCGCCTCCGACCCCGGACTACACACCCACGTCGCGGTGTCGAACAAGGTTCGCGCACAAGGCACCGACGGAATCTGGCGCTGGTATGCGCTTGACGGTCGTCCCCTCTACGCCTGCACCGTCGCCGCCTCCGAGCTGTACAACACCCGCCTTGAGGCCTACCTCGGCGCCGAGCTGGGGATGCGGTTCGCCTCACGCGGACACACCCCCGACGGCAAGCGCGAGGTCCGCGAAGTCGTCGGCGTCATGGCCGAGCTGCTCGAGCTGTGGTCCTCCCGCCGGGCCGCGATCGACGCCGAATACGCCGTGTTGGCCAAGAAGTTCCAAACCGAACACGGCCGCG
>CAJWGB010000074.1 GCA_913031625.1 uncultured Planctomycetaceae bacterium
GATAGCAGATGGTCTCGGCGGCGACGCTGACCCGGCGTCGCCGGAATTCTCTGTGAGAGACATCGCCCTGCCGACTTCGGTCGCCACTGATCGCGGACGTCTGCGGCAGGAGGCTCTTCGGCAGATTAACCAGTTGGAAGATGCTGCCACCACAGCAGATCAGGTAAAGTCGCTGGACACCTTCTACCAGAAAGCCTTCGGACTCATGGCCTCAAAGGCCGCACGCGAAGCGTTCGACATTGACCGGGAAACGCCGAAGACACGAGATCGGTACGGCATGACAAGTATCGGACAGTGTAGTCTGCTGGCGCGAAGAATGGTCGAGGCGGGCTGTCGGTTTGTCGCCGTTGAGAACGGCCACTGGGACACTCACCGCAGGAACACCTACAGCCTGCGTGAGTTGTTGTGTCCCGCGTTTGACCAGGCAATCCCAGCGTTGATGGACGACCTGCAGGAACGCGGACTACTGGAAAAAACACTGGTCGTCGTCACAACCGAGTTTGGCCGCACGCCACGAATCAACACACTTGCAGGACGCGACCACTGGCCCAATGCGTTTTCCATCCTGATGGCCGGGGCCGGCATTCGGGGTGGTCAGATCATCGGCGCAACAGACAAACAGGGCGCTGAAGTCACTGATCGGCCGATTACTCCGGAGGACATGGTGGCGACTATTCTGCATGGATTGGGAATCGATCACTCAAAAGTGCTGCACACACCACTGGCCCGGCCCGTACCAATTGCCGACGGAGGCAAAGTCGTTCATGAGTTATGGGCCTGACAAGTTGAAGACACCGCTGCTACAAACGGCCGCGCACCGAGGTCCAGTGACAGGTGACGTGTTGCTGCGGGTCACCGCTGGTCGGCTGTTTTTGAGCTTACCCCCGGACGTTCCAGATGCCTGACTGGACCTACCACACAGTTTTCCGGCCCATCGGGAGAAGACTTGCCTATCCGACCGCACAGAACATTGCCTTCGCCGCAATGGGGCGTCTGGGACGGTTCGCAGTCGGTCGGCTGATCATTCGGTTCATGGGGCACGCTGAGAGCCCGGACGCTGCAAAGGTTGAGCGAGGGAGCTGGAATCTCAAATCCCCGGTCGCGCTCGGTTCAGGAGTGGATCTGAGCAATCAGGCAATCTCTGCACTCAGCCTGTTTGGCTTCGGCCTGGTCGAGGTTGGCCCGATTCGCCTCGACCAGTCTGTCCCCGAGGAAGCTCCCTCGTGGCAGTCTGAGGGGACGACCATCCCCTTGCCGGCTGCCGTTCAACTGGGTGACCTCCGGCAACAGCTCCAGAAGAATTCTCATACAAACGAAGTATTAAGAGTCGTCCGAATCATTGCCCAGGCTGATGAGCTGTCGCAGTTGGAGACCGTCCTTGATGAGCTGTCCGATCTTGCTGACGGTGTCAGTCTTCAGCTGCCAACAGACGTCCTTGCAGATGGGCTGCACGAATTGATTGAAGCCGTTCAACAAAGGAGTCTGAAGTGCGTGTTGATCGTCCCATCAGGAGCCTCCGAACTCCTGAATAAAGTCACCTCTTCCCGCGCCGATGCCGTCATCATCGAAGCCATTGATCCGTCAGGTAACACGCGAGGAAGTCTTTCAGAGTCCACTCTTGCAGAAGTCGAGGCGGGAATTTGTGCCCTTGATCGCAATGACAGTCAACTCCTCATCGCTGCCGGTGGGGTTCAGCAGCCAGCTGATGCCAGTCGGCTGTTTGATGCTGGCGCTGATATGGTAATGATCGACAGTGGATTCGCCGCAGCGGGTCCCGGGCTGCCGAAACGAATAAATCACCTGTACTGTGCAGAGCAGGGGAGTGCTTCAGTCACCTCAGAACCAGTCAATCCGACGCAGGCATCCTGGTTCTGGAGCATATTGCTGGGGTTCAGTCTCACCATCGGAGGATTGATGGCTGTCGCCGTCGGATCGACTCGCGTGGTCCTTCCGTATGACGAAGAGTTCCTTGGCATGGCGCGGGAAGAAATCTGTGGAATTAACCCGCAACTGTTGCCGTTTATGTCACACGACCGAGTCACCCTGTCTGGCACCATGCTGGCGCTTGGTCCACTGTACATACTGCTCGCATGGTTCGGCGACAGACGTGGCATGGGCTGGGCACGTATCGCAATCTACGGTTCCGCTGTCGCCGGTTTCCTGAGTTTCTTTTTGTTTCTGGGGTTCGGCTACTTTGATCCGTTCCATGCCTTCATCAGTGCGATCCTTTTTCAATTCATAACTCTTGGCATCCGTTCCCCTCAGGCGAACGAAGTTTTGACGCCCCGGGACCGCCACAATTCGCGGGCGTGGAAACGAAGCCTGTGGGGCCAGTTGCTCATGATTATTCAGGGAGCTGCGATCTTTACAGGTGGTCTTGTCATTTGCGGCTTCGGAACGACAACAGTCTTTGTGGAGGACGACCTCAATTTCATGAACACAACTCGTGAAGCACTCCTGACTGTCAATCCACGCCTCGTCCCGCTTGTGGCCCATGACCGGGCGAGTTTCGGCGGTATGCTGCTGGCAACCGGAGTGACAGTGTTTCTGAGTTGCCTGTGGGGCTGGCAGCAGGGCGTTCGCTGGTTGTGGTGGGGACTTTTACTCGCGGGGAACACAGCCTACTTAATGACGATCGTGATCCATTGGTATGTGGGTTACACCAGTCTGAGGCATCTGCTGCCAGCGTATGGCGGACTGGTCGTCCTGTGGCTGGCCATGATTCTGAGCCGCCAGTGGATGTGCGGGGCTGCACAGGAACGCGGCAGTCCTGGCTAATTCATAGACTGGTGCGGCCCCCGTCCCGACCAGCAACTGTAGCCGCGGTCTTTGGCGCCGGTTGTAATTTGGCAGCCAGCGAACGCAACGGGCTCACACAGCCCACCTTTAGGAACCCGCGGGCTTTTTAAATATCGGCTGTCACAGCAGGCTGAAAATCGGACCTGAAAACTGCTTTATCTTTGTCGATGGATGCAAGCGGGTATACCCGCCATTGCATAGTGTTCACATGAACCGACTGCGGTAGGGCAAACGGCTTTTCCACGCAAACTACCCATTCCTTCCATGCTTCTTATTCAGGACCGGTTATAAAAGCTCCACGGCCGATTTCTCAGCGCCTGTCCACAGGTTTGGCATTGGGTTTGCCGTCCAACAGCCGCACCTCGCCACTAATGCCAACCCCTGGCGGTGGCGAGACGCCGGCGTGCTGATGACTTCGAAACAAGACATCGTCCAACCGAAAGAAATGCTGTGGATATTGCTCTGATTGCCTGTCTGGCTGTAGGTCTCTGCGGTTTTGCTGCGTGGTGTGGCAATCGACGCAAAGCTAACGGTTAGGCGGGCACGCTCATTTTTAGCGCAGCTTTGTCGCAAAATGACACGCTGTCAGGTGGGTTCGGACCGGGCGCATGGACGGTCATCGCCCCCTCCTCGACTTGCAGCTGGCCCCGCCCCGGCTGCCCCCACTTGGAGAGCCCGTTAAATCAGCAGGACGGTCTCGAATCGGAAAGTCGAGCTACTCTGGCTCGCTCCAGCGCTGAAACAACGTATGCGGCACACTTAACTGGTCACAGATGCGGCCCGTGACGAAATCTACCAAATCAGCAATCGACCGTGGCTGGTGATAGAAGCCCGGCATCGCGGGTAATACCACGGCTCCGGCCTGTGTCACTCGAGTCATATTCTCCAGAGCGATTAAGCCGAGCGGAGTTTCTCGCGGAACAAGGATCAATTTCCGCCGCTCTTTGAGGTGAACGTCAGCAGCGCGGTGAATCAGATTCGATGACTGCCCGGACGAAACGGCAGCCAGTGTTCCGAGCGAACAGGGACAGATCACCATTCCGTCAGTCAGGTAAGACCCGCTGGCCGCGCCCGAAGAAAAGTCTTTCAGGCCAGGCGTCTGCACACTCCCCTTCAACTCAAGAGAGTTTTCGCCGAAACCCCACTCACGAGCTCGCTCAGACGCCATAACGGCCCGAACAGCTGACGCCCAGCCATCGGCGTCGGCGCCGGTGCGCGGGAGGTCCGTGTCATGTTCCTGAACGGCAACCTGCCTCGCGGCGTCGCTGACGATCAGGTGCAGTGAACGATTCGCGGCCAGCAGCGTCTGCACCAGACGCAGGGCGTACATGGTGCCGCTCGCCCCTGTCATCGCCACAACGATGTCACGTTGCTGTGTCATTTTCTGAAGCTAAAGAAACCATGAATGCAGCCGTCCAGATGATTGTCCGGCGTTTCCTGTTTTACCGTGGTTCATTAGACTTTTTAAAGTCCTGATGGATCCGATTTCTCACTCTGCCCAAATCGTCGGCGAGCACGCTCTTGATCAACTATCGCAGTCTCAAAAAACTGCTTGGTGAAACCAGCCTGGAACGGAAGTGTCGGCTGCTGTTTGGCGTGGCTCTGATGATTCTCATCACCACCAGTTTCTGGATGTACGCGTCGCGGACCCGTCAACTGGTTGAAGCGCAACAGGTAGCTCGAGCCCATTCCCTTGTGCCCGAGATCCTGTGGCGCAAGCACATGCAGGATTTCATGGCGGACGAGGAATCCGACCCCGCGGACGATGGCAATGAACAGCCCGAGACCGCAGACACTCAGGATGATGCGCCGCAGGCTGTCTGGCCGGTCGAATACCGGAAGAAAATCCGCGATGTCCAGGAGTTCAAGATGGGGGTCACCTGGGACCTGATTCTCGCTGGCGATACGCCGGCAGACGACTTTGCTCAGGAATCGCTGCTCGCCTTCCGTTCTTCTCCGAATGAGGACAAGCGATACCAGATCGTTGAGAATGAAGACTCCGTGAGAGAGCTTCACTATTTCGAGGCGATTCGCCCGTATCCCAGTTGCCTTCCGTGTCACAACGGAGCGAACGCTGTCCGCTTCGCAGGGGAAGACGTGATCGCCATGGCGTCAGTCGAAATCCCACTGACGGAGGTAGACAATGAACTGAAGATGAACCGTGCCATCCTCTTCTTCTTCGGAACGGTGACCACCATCGTGGCCATGCTGGTGGCTTACATCATCGTCCGCTACATCATTGTGAAACCCGTGCTGCACCTCAAAGACGTGAGCGACGAGATTGCGCGAGGAAATCTGAATCTGCGCGCCGAAATTAATACGGGCGATGAGTTTGAAGAGCTGTCGCAGGCATTTAATCGCATGCTGCGGCACATGACGACGGTCAACGACGAACTCAGAGGCGTCAACGACAACCTTGATGCTAAAGTCGACCAGCTGGCGCAGGCAAATATGGAGCTCTTTCGAAGTAATGCACTGAAGGATGAATTCCTTGCCACGATGAGTCACGAGCTGCGGACTCCATTGAACAGCATCCTGGGTTTCAGCGATGTCCTTTCCAATTCCCAGAGCCTCGACAATCGCCAGAAGAGATACGTCCAGAATATTCAAACATCGGGTCGAAACCTGATGGTGCAGATCAACGACCTGCTGGACATTGCCAAGATCGAAAGCGGGCAGATGAAGCTGCAGCCAGGAGCACTCGTGCTGAGCGATCTGGTGGACGCTCAATGCAGTCAGATCATGCCGCTCGCAGACCAGAAGAACATCGAACTGAAGGTCCAGTATCCAGCCGAGCCAATCCCTGAATTGTGGCAGGACAGTGGCAAAATCCGTCAGATTCTGACCAACCTGCTGTCCAACGCGATCAAGTTCACACCGGAAGGCGGTCGTGTTCGGGTCACCACAGCCATCCTTCCAGACGACATGTTCCAGGTCTGCGTAGAAGACACGGGCATTGGTATTCCAATGCAGGAACAGGCCGAGATCTTTGAGAAGTTTCGGCAGGGCACAACCACTCAGGGTGAGCGTGATCACGTCAAACGCGAGTTCGGAGGCACGGGGCTTGGCCTGTCCATTGTCCGCGAGTTGTCTCGACTGCTCGGTGGTGACGTCCATCTGGAAAGTGAATTCGGGAAGGGAAGCTCCTTCACAATCAGACTCCCTCAGAAAGCGCCGCCGGAACCGGATGCCACTTCGGTCTCGCTGGAAACATCGCTCGACCCGTCACGCAGTATTACCTCGGTCGACCTGCTCAACACCTCACCCACCAGTGAATCAGACTCGTCAATTCACGACACAGATGACGAGTCACCTCAAGACGACGCCGACGCTGCCCCCATCGAGGACGCTCCCGATGGCGACGATTGAAGTCTCCGTGAACGATGAACAGTTATCGTTCGAAACAACGGAGACGCTCTTTTCTCCACGGCGAGCGGACCGCGGCACGCTGGCGATGCTGTCCATGGTGACGTTTGAAGGGGGACAGCGAGTCCTCGACCTCGGCTGCGGCTACGGACTCGTCGGCATCCTTGCCGCCAAAAAAGTGGGCGGCGAGAACGTCGTCATGCTGGACGTGGACTCGGAAGCCGTTCGAGTGGCAGCCGCGAATGCCGCACAAAATAATGTCCCTGACGTTCAGGTCGTTGAAAGCGACGGTTTTCAGTCCCTCGACGAATCCGCATTTGACCACATCCTGAGCAATCCTCCGTACCACACGGATTTCTCCGTCGCCAGGTCGTTCATCCTCAAAGGTTTCAACCGCCTGAAACTAGGTGGCCGCATGTGGATGGTGACCAAACGGTCGACGTGGTACCGCAGGAAACTGCAGTCGGTGTTCGGCAATGCATACCAGCACAAAGTGGATGGCTATACCGTCTTCGAAGCCGTAAAGAAATCGGACAGCTATGCGCAGGCAGGCAAGAGACGAAAACGCCGCTAAAGCGAATCTGAGTTATCTGTCGCGCCTTCCTGAACAGGGCAACATAGGCCATTGGTCAGCCTTGCTGATTGTAAGCCGAGGTGCGTGAGGCCCTGTTGGTTTATTCAGCCGGAATGCGATCTGGGAGGACGAAGTTTCCGCGATGTCATGCGGCTCGGCAGGAGCCTCGCCTGCCCACATCATCAATAAACAACAGAGCCGTAACGTCGCGGGCATCAACGATGCGGCCTGGCGTTCTGTCCGGACGCTCGCCTGTCTCGGCTACCAGAGAAGCTCCAGTCAGCCAGAGGTGCTCTGCTGAGATTCTCTACTCTCACCGCAATCCGGCCGTACCACCCTCCGATTTCGAAGCGATCACGACCTCTCCAACTCGTAGGATTGCTCGGCCGGGCAGCTCGCGATGCTCCGCTAAGAGGCTAGATTCAGCCTAACGACATTTCCGCCTCGCTGAGATCACAGTAGCGTTGTTACCAAACGACTTACGTCGACGGATCCAATTTCCCATGACGTGTCGGCTTTCCGTTTACGCGGACACCAAACAGAGAAGAGATATGGTCCAGACTCTGCCTGATCAGAGGAACAAACCACGGTTGATCGGGGGATTTTTACTCCCGGTAATTCGAATCCAGGCGACTGGATCAGCAGGGCCTACCCAGCCATTGCTCTGCAGAAAGACGGCCTTCTAAGGCCCCCCACGAACTGCTAAGATGGGTAAAGGTCGCATTGTGCGGTCTCAACCCAGGATATCTCTGAACCGGCAGGATGCCAGATGAGTAACGCGCTGACCAGAACTTCACGCAGTCGACCAACGACCGCTCTGCTGACATGGGGCGGCCTGCTGTTTGTGGCGTGGCAACTGGCTCAGTCTCGATACCACGGCAACATTCACAGCGTGGACACTGCCGGAGCGATGGCAACCCCCATCGTCATGCTGCTGGCAGCATTCGCCACCTTTATCGCAATCTTCGCATGGGTGCTGTTCAATCCACAGCGCCGAACGCTGGCGGAATCCCCGTTCCTGTTTATCGCCGCCGGGGCAACTCTTCTGCCACCGCCAGTCATTTCCTTCTGCATGATGCCGGTCGACTCACCGCTACGAGGCTGGGTGACGCTGGCGATGTTCATGATCTGTGCCATCGCGTTATTAAGTCACCTTCCGGATGACCTTGCGAAGGTGCCTCGAAGCCTGGACACCTATCTGACTCCGATCCCCGCCTTTGACGGGATGAAAGACGATGCACTTGATCCGACGGCAGCATGGTTTCAGTTCAATGAACTGTCAGAGATGGTTTCTGATTCACCGAGACCGTCACTGGCACCAAGAGTGTGGCTCGGTCGGGAGCAAACCGCCGAGCGCGACAGGAAGACTCAGATCCGACCCGTTTCCAGCGTCGAATCTCTGCTGGGTCCCGAATCTGACCTGAGCCTGCTTGACGACCCGCTCTGGGATCCGGAAACGGAACCGGAAACACCGGCAGGGCGCGAGTCAACCTCTCTGGCTGCGGCACACGCCCGACCTCAGGCCCTGCAGGATGCAGAACAGGAAGAAGAGCAGCAGGATGCAGATCCGTTTTCACAGTCAGCAGCCGCAACTGCTGTTGCTGAAGCCCCCTCCGAAACGCAGGACGAACAGAAGATTGATGAGTCCGGCCTGTCCGGGAAGTTTGTTTCCCCGCTGACATCTTCGGGCCTTGCCGCGTCGGAAGAAGAGGAGGAGGCCGCTGCCGACCAGTTCTTTGCCTCCGGCGTTTCCACGACTCTGCCTCAGGATGAACACACTGCAGCACCGCCGACTGAGTCTCCGAAAGAAACAGCTTCCCATGTCGACCGACATCTTGAAGACGGAGTTGAGACTGTGGAAGGCGTACTGTCCGTGAGTTTCGAAGCCGGACAGAAGCGAGCCAACCTGCATATTCCATTTTCACCGCCACTCTCTGCGGCACCGGAAATTGAGTGCGAGTCAGTGGGTGACGAAGACGTGAAACTCAAAGTGGCCGTCGCGCAGCCATGGGGCGTCCGCGTTGAAGTGCGTCGCATGACCGCTGACGATGCCAGCACCGCCGAAATCGGCTTCCATGCAACGGCTCCCGAGGCAGCCTGATGAAATGGCCTCCAATCACGTTTCTTGTGGCCATCTGTGCATTCCTCGATTCCGTCGAGGCAGCTGGGCCTCCCAATGTGCTGTTCATCGCCGTTGACGACCTCCGCCCCGCGCTGAATTGCTACGGCGATCGAACGGCGAAGACGCCGTCAATCGACGGGCTCGCGAAACAGAGCACGGTTTTTCTCCGAGCCTATTGCCAGCAGGCAGTTTGTTGTCCCTCGCGTCTTTCGATGCTCACCGGCATGCGGCCTGACACAATTCGTGTGTGGGATCTGAAGACTCATTTTCGTGATCACAAACCGAATGCCGTATCGCTCCCGCAACTGTTCCGACAGCACGGCTATCACACCCAGAGCATTGGCAAGATCTTTCACGGAAGCGGCAGCCCGTCAAAGGATCCCCCCTCATGGTCGGAGGCACCTCAATTTGACTCAGTGAGAGACCCGAACCTGCGGTATGCTCTCCAGGTAAACCTGGCAGGCGAAGGACTCAAACGGTCGGCAGCAGAGTCGGCAGACGTCTCGGATCATCATTACGTCGACGGCCTTGTTTGTAACGCAGCCCTCAAAGCACTTTCAAAACGCGCTGCAGATAAGAGCCCGTTTTTCCTGGCCGTTGGATTTCGTAAACCGCACCTGCCGTTTTGCGCCCCACAGAAATACTGGGACCTGTATGACCGCGACAAGATCCCACGGCCCCTCGTGACTCAGGCCCCGGACGGAGCCCCGGAGCTGGCCACACGCTCATGGGGCGAACTGGAAGGCTACTCGGACATTCCAAAGAACGAACAGCTCACACCCGAGAAGATTCAGGAGTTGCGGCATGGATACTACGCATGCATCAGCTACATCGATGCACAGATTGGCCGACTCCTCAAGCAGCTGGAGGAACTGAAACTGGACGACTCGACCATCATTGTGCTGTGGGGTGACCACGGATTTCATCTGGGAGAACAGGGACTCTGGACAAAAGCCAACAACTATGAGTTGTCCACCCGGATTCCGTTATTGCTCAGTGCTCCCAAACATCACAAAACCGCAACCTCAACAGCACTGGTGGAGGTCATCGACATCTATCCCACGCTGGCGGAATTATGCCACCTGCCCATCCCCGCTGCCGTGGAGGGTCGAAGTCTCGTACCCGTGTTGAAGAATCCCCAACAGCCGTTTAAGTCCGCAGCAATCAGTCAGTACCCCAGAATGAAGCAGGGGAATCGCCACAAATCCCACGGCGACATCATGGGCTACACAGTTCGAACACCGAACTGGCGCTACGTCCGCTGGCAGGAGTGGAAGACGAACAAACTGATTGCGGAAGAACTCTATGACATGCAGAGAGGCCAACTGGAGTCCCGCAATCTTGCCGGCAGCAGAGAGTACCGCGCGACCGTTCAACGGATGCAGAAGTTCCTGTCGCATCCGTAGGCCAGATTTCAACCTGACACGAAACGGGATGGAGATCCGCCTGCCGTCTTTGAGAAGAGAGTGACTCACCTCAGCCTTCTCTTCGCCGTTTCGACGAATCCCTGGCGATCACTTCCAGAGTTCCCTTCAGCTCTTCGTCCGCAACTGACGGCGCAACCACGGTAAGCAGGCAGCGAACCGAAAAACGAAGGACACCCCAATTGTTGCGATATGACGCATCGGGGATTATTCCCCGACCGACTGGATTTGTCTGTTCAGAACTGCAGAACCTCAAGGAATTCCGGATTCAGTTGCCTCAGTCGCCCCAGCAGAACTCGCGCCTCACGTGCAGTCGCTGCCAACACAAAACAGGTCGATCCGCTGCCGGACATATGTACGATTCGCCCGCAGCAATTCCTGACCTCCGACATCAAAATGTCCATCTGAGAGTTCAACCGACGTGCTGGCTCAGTCAGACGATTGAACAGCCTTTCAGAGCCGGAAGCCAAACAGCCTGACTGTAATTCGGCAATCAGCTCGGTGGCATCTCGCGTGCCAACTTCCCCCGCCAGCTCGGCGAACACAGCAGGCGTGGAATTTCCCATTGGGGGCCGAACGGCCACCGCAAAACAGGATTGGTTCAAATCTACAGGACTCACCTGTTCCCCGCGTCCGCGACAGATAGCCGCCCGACAGTCTTCGACAAAGAAATTCAGGTCACTGCCGAGAGACGCCGCCAGACCGTGGAGCTCACCTTTTGAAAGCTGGCAGTTCCACAGGTCATTCAGCGCTATCAAAGTGGTGGCGGCGTTACTGCTTCCTCCCGCAAGCCCAGCCTCAGCAGGAATTCGCTTGGTCACGGAAACCGTCACACCAGCTGCTCTGCCCGTATACTGGCGCATTGCCACTGCGGCTTTGTGAATGAGATTCTCCGGACCGGTGGGAAATGAATCCTGCGGCGTGGCCGGATCAGGAACAATGACGATTTGATCGTCATCCCGTTGTTGAAATCGCAGCATATCTGCAAGGCTCACCCTGACCATCAGGGTTTCCAGTTCATGAAACCCGTCCGGGCGTTTGCCGGTGACTTCCAAAAACAGATTGAGTTTTGCGTGCGAAAGTCGCTCCAACATTTTGTTGCCTGCCGGCTGGGTGGCGGACCTGATCCTGAGGTTTACAGTGTCGGAGTCTAACAGGTCCCGTCGAACTGCTCATGCCACCCCCGGCAGAATCGTGCGGAACAAGGTTCAGGGGGTCACGGACGTTCAAAGGAGCCCGCGACTAATTCCTGCCAGCAGACAACGAGTCACCCTTGTTTTCAGGAATGCTGACGATAGACTTCCCCCTCGAACACAAACGCTCCTATAGCTCAATTGGTAGAGCAACTGACTCTTAATCAGTAGGTTCAAGGTTCAAGTCCTTGTGGGAGCACTGCTTTTTACGCGACCCAATGCGGTCGCGTTTTTTTGTGACCTCACCCTGTGACCTCACTGGGTTCAGCCGATGCTCGTGCCTGTGCATCCTGCATCAGGTGAGGGTACAGGTTCGCCGTCGTTGTATAGCTGGCGTGCCACAGTCTCTGCTGAATCACTTTTATATCGACGCCGGCGTGAAGCATCAGAGACACCTGCGTGTGCCGTAGGCCATGGAAACGCACGTCAGAAATTCCGACACGTCGCCGAATACGGTGCCAGAGCTGTCGGTCGAAATGTCAGTTCCGCAGAAATCCCTGCGTATCGATGAAACACGATCAAAGGTCCCTCCCGACGGCCCGGGAGTTCTATGAGGACCAGCCGAAAATCGGCAAGCAATAAGCAACGTTTATTCAGTTTGCTTTGTCGTGAACGAAGTTCAATTCCACGATCCGTTCGATAAGTTCTTCACCGGGAAAATCCATCACTATGATTCCCAATCGAGGAGACGCGTTCCGGTCTAGCTGTCGCAGAAATTCAAGAGCCACTTCATTCGAACGCAATGCATACCGTCTCGGTGTCATTAAACTGCGAGGTAATGTGCCGCTGCAAAAATTGATGAACCACCGAGCATCGGAAGTATTCAATGCTTTTTCAAAGTGCGAACGCATCAACTTCGACTTGAGCTCTAACGTCGCATTAAATCGATCCTGTAACTCGATCTCACCCCACTTGAGACCATTAAGAGTTCCCACGCGATCGACCAGGACAATGCGGCTCCGGACCGAACTCAACGGGGGGGTCTTGCGGTTAACATACCACAACTGGCCATCGTCCCTGATTGCATCCGCAAACGTCTCGGAGAATGAGCGAGAGTTGCCTTCAGCGGTCGACTCTTCTTTCACAGACATCACGATACATTCCGACGGGTGTTGCTTCAGAAACTCCCGACACACGTCTCGCACCTCTTTAAATGTGGTTCGCTGATCGATGATACCGTGGTAGATGAGAAGGTTATCCCTGACGTGTCGGCAGCGGATGTCAATAAAACGAATCCCGGCTTTGAGTTGGTCCCCGAGTTTCCATGTCTGACACTTTGCGAAACCAAAGGACAAGCCGTCATGGAGCGCGCAGGAATCATGAGTTCCGGGTAACGAGAACCGCGAAAGCAACATGGTGTTCGGCAGTCGCGACATCCAGTTCGAGTACTTGTCAATCGTGACAGAGCGCGGCCTGCCCGTGAAACTTGTTCCTCCGCCCTTCTCATCGGCCAGGGTGACGCCAATCACAGCCAGGAGTGCCGCAACCAGAGTGATTTGAATTCTGTGCATGTTAAGCCGCGTCAGCAGAAAAGGTGCCAATGTTTGTCGCCACGGAGATGGACCCCATCAGAACCAAAGACAAAAATGTAGTGTTTTGCTTACACCATGGACACAAAACACGGGTGAAACCCGATCAGCGATAACTCTTAGTCAGTAGATTCAAGGTTCAACTCCTTGTGGGAGCACTGATTTTAAGCGACCCGATGCGGTGGCGTTTTTTTGTGTGCACCCACAGAATGACCTCAGGGGTAAGCCGATGACACCGCCAACGCCAGAGAATCTGTTATCGGCTATCTTTAACCACTTTGGAATGGCCACCACCAACTGGTGGCCGGTCGTTCGCCGACTACTCACCGGAAAGAATCGTCCATGGATCAAAACCCATACGAAGCTCCAACAGCGGACCCATCCGCTCCGCTTTCGACGACGGAGGTTCGCGTTGAAGGCAAATTCCTCGTTGTAACTTCGGATGCTGTCCTTCCACCGTTTTGCGTAAAGACAAACAGACCTGTCCAGCCGGAAAACTTTCAGCAACGGCGTTTTCGGAGCGGTTGAGAACAGGCGTACGGCCTCGCGATTCCACTGTCCCTTTGACACTCCCGATCGGGCGAACAGGCCGGAACATTGGCACAGAGTCCCCGGAATTGAAGTCTGACCTGCGAAGCAATACACACAATCCCTGGACCGTGGTGTTTGTTATCCTGCGGATGAGGTAGCATTCACTGCGGCAGACAACACCCCCAATCGATGGGCTTCCCGGATCTCCCCGCGATGACTCATCTGGTGCATTCAGGAAACCGGGATGACGTATCGTCAAACTCTACTGGCAGCACTTCTCTGCTTCGCCAGTGTTCAGGCAGAAGACTGGCCGACATGGCAACACGATAATCGCCGAACTGGTGCCACCAAAGAGCAGCTTTCTGTTCGTAAGCTGGAACCCGCGTGGACATGGCACTCTTCGGCACCGCCACAGACAGCATGGGCCGGACCTGCGAAGTACGATGCGTACGCGGGCCATCGTAATCTGCCTTCGATGAGAAATTACGATGCTGTCTTTCACATGATCAGCGTCGGAGATCGGCTCTGGTTTGGCTCCTCTGTCGACGATTCGGTCTACTGCCTCAACGTCAACACAGGGAAAGTGAACTGGGCACATACAACTGATGGCCCGATCCGTCTGGCACCCACATGGTCTGACGGAAAGCTCTTTTTCGGTTCGGATGACGGGGCAGTCCGTTGTGTCGCTGCCGCTGACGGAAAGCAGATCTGGAAGTTCTCGCCGACTGAGGGCGATCTTCCGGTTCTCAACAATGGCCGCTTTGTCTCCTTTCAACCCTGTCGCACAGGTGTCGTGGTTGAGAATAACACTGCCTGGTTTGCCTTCGCCATGCTGCCATGGAAAGACTCATGGATCTGCGGTGTCGACTCAGAAACCGGCAAGGTGAAGACGGATGATCATTTCATTCGCAAAATGCAACAGCGAACAATCGAAGGACCACCAGCACTTTCGTCCGGCGCTCTGATTCTTCCTCAGGGCCGCGTTGCTCCACGCGTCTTCGACAGATTCAACGGCGATGATCTTGGCGAAATGGCAAAGAGTGGAGGCGGCTCCGTCGTGGTTGTGTCGGTGGACGAACGCGTGTTTCACGGACCGGCCTCCGACTCCCGCAAAGGTGGGTTTCGAGAATCCAGTGGCAAGTCGCGTGAGATGGTTGCTGCACTGGGACGAGGTAATGCGCTGGTTGTCGACGACACAACCTCGTGGATGCTCACCGACAATTCCATCGTGGCCAACCAACTCGGCAAAGAGAAGCCGCTTTGGAAAGCCGAGTGTGACTGTCCGTTTGCGATGATCAAAGCGGGCGACACTCTCTTCGTGGGAGGCGACGGGCAGGTCGCCGCCTACTCGGCCAAAGATGGCCATGAACTCTGGCGCCGTCCGGCAGCGGGCAGAATCTTCGGTCTGGTTGCAGCGAACGGCAGACTGTTTACCAGCAGTGACACGGGAGTCATTCACTGTTATGCGGCTGGGAAGCCACAGCCATCCGGAGAGAAAGCAGTTCCGCCTCCCGCTGTTGCTGATCGACAGGACTTCGAGGAAATTCCGAAGGACAACGACACGCGTCTAATGGGGCACTGGGCATTCCAGCAATCCGCAGCAGACAAGGGGCGGCTCAAATCTCTGACGGGGCCCAATCTGGAGCTCTCCAACCGCGGGCGGTTTTCACCGCTTGGTGACTACCAGGCACTTGAGCTCAACGGCAGTGATGAATCGATCATCGTTGCACCGGACTACAAGTCGGTCCCTCACCCGAAGAAAGACTTCACCGTCGCGACATGGGTCCGTCTGGATCAGCTGCAGGAATGGGGCGGCATCATCGGAGCAATGCAGGACAATGGAGACTTTGAGAAAGGCTGGAACGTCGGTTATCGAAAAGACAAATTCAGCATGGCTGTCAGCTCAACGGATGGCCCTGGTCGACTCACATACCTTTCGACGCCGGAATCATTCCAACGAGGGGACTGGTATCACCTCGCCGCAACCTATGACGGCAAAGTAATGCGACTGTATGTGGACGGCCGGCTGAGCGCCGAGAGCACCCAACAGTCTGGAGCAATCGCGTACCCGGAACGGGCGTGGTTTGAGATCGGTGCTTACCATGACGACGACGAACACTTCCGCATGACTGGCGCCGTGCATGAGCTTCGCCTTTACAAGGTAGCCCTCACAGCCAAAGAGATCCGGCAGCAGTTTGAAAACAGCAAGTCACGAATTCCAGCGCGGCCAGAGAAGTACGAAGTGGCGTCCGGTCCGTACCTGAGATTCACTGAACCGACTCGAGCTGAAGTACGGTGGTCAACAGGGAGTCCGCAACCGACCCGCCTTGAGTATGGTCGGTCTGACTTCGGCCAGGTCTACACAAATGACGAACTCACCACCGAACACGTGGCAGTCATGGAAGGGCTGCAGAAGAACCTGGTCTACCAGTATCGCATCGCGGTTCCATCGGGGGACACGCTGTCACGCACCTCAGAGTGGGAGTGTGACAACTTCTTCAACTACGCGCCGCATGCTGCTTCATCCAGCGGCACCCAAGTCGACACAAAACTGACAAACGCGCTGCCCGAGGCAGCGGAACAGCGGCTGGGAATGTGTCTGATAGCTGGTACTCCGTCGATACAGGAGCTCTCCACACTGTGTCAGAAATCTCGCGGCCGATTTGTTGTCGTTTCCGACGACTCCCAATACGTTCAGACTCTGCGCACAGCACTCCTGTCGCAGGGCATTTACGGCCATCGGGTTGTCGTGAAACACACCGAGTCACTCGAACAGTTGCCTTTCCAGGGGAACTGGGCCAATACAATCCTCGTCAGCGGCGAAGTGTCTGAAGCTGCATTGAAACAGACGATGCATCAGGCGTGTCCGGACGGAGGAATCGTACGACTCGTTTCAACGAAACAGCAACACTCCGAATTTAAAACGATCAGTAATGATGTCCAGGAGTGGATCCGTCCCTCTCTTGCGGGTGCAGGCGAATGGTCCCACCTTTATGGAACGGCGGACAATTCCGCGTTTGGTGGGGAACAGCTGAGCGGTGCTTCAAAGACAGACGACCTTGAGGTGCAATGGATTGGACGACCGGGACCGCGGTATCAGGCCGACCGCAGCGGACGCAAGCCGTCTCCGGTATCGCGAGGAGGTCAGCTGTTCCTGCAGGGGCACAAAAGGATCGTCGCCGTCGATGCGTTCAACGGCTCCGTTCAGTGGTCACTCGAAGTCCCGGGATTTGAACGTTTCAACATGCCCCGAGACTGCAGCAACTGGTGTGTCGGTCCAGACGGGCTGTTTGCTGTCGTTGGGCAGGAGTGCTGGAAAATTGACACTCAATCAGGACGAATCATCGCCAGAATACCGGCGGCCAGGAACGCAGCCGCTCCGATGGACTGGGGATATGTGGCCGCACACCAAAGTCGACTCTACGGGACAGCCGTTCGTTCAGGGTCGTCATGGACTGACTTCTGGGGCAAGGCAGACGAAGGCTGGTACGACGCCCGTGCCGGTGCGGTGACTCATCCCATCTGCAGCGATCGACTGTTCTGCCGAGACCCCAAAACGACAGAACTCCTCTGGGAATACGAACGCGGAGTGGTTCTCAACCCAACGATCACGATCAGCGGAGACACAATGTACTTCGTGGAAAGTCGCAGCCAGAGTGTTCTCGAATCAGACGAACGACGGGTCGGTGATCCTGATTTGTGGAAGCACCTTGTTCTTGTCGCGGTTGACGCCGCAACCGGCTCGCCAAAGTGGGAAAAGAAGATCCCTCCCATGGAGACTCAGGTCGTCTTCTATCTTGCTCACGCGAGCAATCAGTTGACGATCGTTTCTTCGTCAGACAAGGCCTACATCGTTCGTTCGCTGAGCGACAAAGACGGAAGCGAACGATGGCAACAGACGACGAAATGGCCCGGTGGTAAAGGGGATCACGGGAAAGCCATGATGCGACCTGCGATTGTTGGCGATCGAATCATTCTCCGACCAGACGTCCTTTCGCTGACGGACGGCAGAGTACTCCCGGAAAAGATGCCGGAAGGCCACGGTTGCGGCACTTACGCGTGCACAACGGATGCCGTGTTCTACCGCGCCAGTACGCTGACCATGTGGAATCCGGACACGCGCGCAAAGTCGACCTGGAGCCGTCTGCGGCCTGACTGCTGGCTCAGCAGTATTCCGGCCGGAGGGATGCTGCTGTCTCCGGAAGGGGGAGGCGGATGCAGCTGTGGATCGTGGCTCGAAACGTCGATTGGTTTTATCCCGAGGCAGCTGATTCCGGGCGACGAACGGAAATAGTCGTGAAACGACAATAGTACATCCCTGTGAGCGCATTGTTGGCAATATCGGGGTGAGCACAGCATTGACGATCGCGCGTAGCTGCCGGCGTGAGCCAGCAGAGTCACTGGCAATGACCAGCCTGAGCTGCGAAGCGGCGGCAGAAGGGACGCAGTGCTGTCGCCATGTCCCAGCTGGTTCCACGGAGTCGCGACGTTCCAGGGTTTACGCCCGTCGCTATGCGCTGTCGCCGCGTCGCGGCCGGGGTGCCGTCCACTGCTCGGCGGGAAGCTCCAGGGCGTTGCCTGAATACTCCAGAGGCATCGAAACAGCCTTTCCTCCCTGACGATGCGAATCGAACACCGCGCAGATCATCTGCACAGTAGTCTCGCCCTCTTCTCCGCTGCAGAGTGGCTGCCTGTCCGTTCCCAGACACTCGATCAGATCTCGTGCGGGCCGGCCGTGGTGGGAGATCATCTCAACAAGGTCATTCCGAGGCTCCGCTGTTCCTGGCCCTGCCGTGGAGATGGGGATCCATGGCCGGGATTTGTCCGTCGGCTCAAAAGGATTTCCTGGTACGAAATGAGCCAGTGGATGTCTGTCAACTTTGATGGAGACGATCCCCCTGCTGCCGATGATCTGCAGACCGAATCCGTGTCCACCAGTCTGATCATTTGCCAGTGAATCGAAAGTTGCAATGAGTCCATTCTCCATCTCATAGCGAGCGTGTACTTCGTCGCCCGCCAGTGGACCAAGCGCCTCATTGCCGTCGTAAACATCTGCGCGGGTGACCGGTTTTCCTTTCACTTTCATGATGGCAGAGCAGGACAACGGCCGCCCAGCGAAGTAGCTGATGAGATTGACCGTGTGACTTCCAAGCACCCAAAGGTCCTCTCCGCCTCCGCGACGATCACCTTTGCCACGGCCACGGATCTCCAGGACCCGTCCGAGGTCTCCCCGCTTGATCATGGTGTCGATCGCCTGCAGAGTCGGGTGGTACCTGTTTCGATGGGCGACCGCGACTTTCGCCTGAGACTTCTTTGCAAGCGCTACGACGGACGCAGCCTCAGCCGGAGTTCTGCAGAACGGCTTCTCCACGTAGATACCTTTCGCTCCGGATTCGAGGGCGGCAGTCATCATGGCATGGTGCTGATCCGGATGACGCGGACAGACGGCCACAATATCCGGCCGGACCTTCATCAGCATCTCTCGATAGTCTGTCGTGGCGACCTCGGCCCCCAGTTTTTCCTTTGCTGCCGTCAGGCCTTTGGGATTCCCGTCGGCAACGCCCACGATTCGGGTCTCAGGAATGTTCTTCCAGACGACGTCGAGGCCATGTCCGTAGTTGCCTCGCCCCGTGTGTCCGATCACGCCAACCTTGAGAGAGTCTGTTTGCCTGGACGCCGCAGGGATGGCTGAAGAAGCCGCGGCGGTCGCGAGGAATGTTCTGCGTTTCATGTCGTTCTCCAGCGGACCAGTGGGACGGAATAAAAAGAGTCTACATTTATCCGAGTAGCGTGATCAACGGTCCCCAATTCGCCATCATTCCACGCAGCCTGCCAACGCCCATGGAATGACTCACATGTTAAGACCTGCCTGCCTGCTGATCGCAGCACTCTGTGTCACGACCGGACACCTGTGTGCAGATGATCTCCCCAACATCGTGATCATTGTCGCCGATGATCTTGGTTGGGCGGATGTGGAATATCATGGCAGCCCCATCGCGACACCTAACATCGACCGTCTGGCGGCTGAGGGAGTGCGTCTGGAGAACTTTCATGTTGCTCCGCTGTGCTCGCCAACGCGTGCCGGCCTCATGACGGGGCGCTGGCCGATTCGCTACGGCATGGGCGAATCCGTGATCACTCCGTGGCGAAAGTGGGGCCTGTCGCTGCAGGAAGAGACACTGGCTGACATGCTGTCACGGGCCGGTTATGAGCAAAGAGCGGCCGTTGGCAAATGGCACCTTGGACATTTTCGCAAAGCGTATCTGCCTCAGAGCCGAGGATTCACATCGTTCTATGGTCATTACAACGGCGCCTTCGAGTATTTCACTCATAAGCGAGAAGGGGAGCTGGACTGGCATCGCAACGAAAAGACGTCTGACGACAAGGGATACTCAACCGATCTGATCGGGGATGAAGCCGTCCGTGTGATTCAACGATCAAAGAACAAACCGTTCTTTCTCTATGTGCCGTTCAATGCGCCGCACGACCCCATGCAGGCAAAAGCTCAGGATCTCGAGAAGTACGCCGACAATGGCCGTGACCGACAGGCCTACTGCGCGATGGTGGACTGCATGGACCAGGCCATCGGCAGAATCCTGAAGGCACTCAAAGACGCGAAGGTGGAAGACGACACGTTTGTCCTGTTCTTCAGCGACAACGGTGGAATCACTCAATGGGCAGACAACAGTCCACTTCGGGCCGGAAAGGGAACTGTCTACGAAGGTGGAATACGGACTCCGGCAATTGTGCGTTGGCCGAACGTCCTTCAGGGCGGCCGCGTGTTTCAGGAACTGACGGGCTACATCGACGTGTTTCCTACCCTGATGCAGGTGGCTGGGTATTCCGGAAAGACGGCTAACCCGCTCGACGGGATTGGTATTCTGGATGCCCTCCGTGACGGCACGAAACTGCCGGTCCGCAGCTGGTTCAGCTACATCGCTCAGGGGAAACCAGACCGAATGTCCGTCATCCGGGGAGGCTGGAAGCTCGTCGCCAACAATGGAAGTGTGCTCGACTTCGGAGCAAAGAGACAGCGGCCTGAACTGGAACTATTTCAGATCGCACGGGACCCGGCTGAGCTGAACAACGTTGCAGACGAGAATCCTGTTGTCATCCGGGATCTGTATCTGCAGCTCAGAGAACATCGTGAGCTCAAGATTGACGGGATTCCGGACTTCCTTGACGGCAGAGACGGATTCAAAGCACCAAAGGACTGGAGGATCACTCAGGAGTGAGCACTCAGGCTTCTCTGCAGCAGGCTGCTTGAAACGCATGCCCCCTGTCGTCAATCTACCGGCGGAAATCAGTATCAAATCACAAATCGACCAGGCAACCATGCAATACAGAACACTCGGAAACAGCGGATACGAAATCAGCGTTATCGGCCTTGGCACATGGGCATTCGGGGCAGGTGACTGGAAGTTCGGGTGGGGAGAGCAGGACGAACAGGCCAGTATCGCCACAATGGTACGGGCCGTGGAACTTGGCATTAACTGGGTCGATACGGCCGCTGTTTACGGTCTTGGACTGAGTGAAGAGGTCGTCGGCCGAGCCCTCAAACAGATTCCGTCCGCTGACCGACCGTTGATCTTCACAAAGTGCGGGCGCACCAACGAAGGTGGCGGCGAAATAGGCAAGTGCCTGAAGCGTGACAGCGTGATCGCCGAATGTGAAGACAGTCTCCGGCGGCTCGACATCGAATGCATCGATCTGTACCAGATGCACTGGCCGGAGCCGGATGAACAGATCGAAGAAGGCTGGCAGACTCTGATCGATCTGCAGCAGCAGGGGAAGGTCCGCCACATCGCCGTCTCCAATCACAGCGTGAGCCAGATGCAACGGCTTCAGAAGTACGCTCCGGTCACTTCCCTGCAGCCTCCCTACAGCATGATTGCTCGAGACGTCGAAGATGACCTTCTGCCATTCTGTGGAGAGCAGAACATTGGCGTCATCTGCTACAGCCCGATGGGAAAAGGACTGCTTACGGGTGGAATCACCCGAGAACGGATGGAGTCACTTTCGGAGAAAGATCACCGCACACGAGACCCGAGGTTTCAGCCTCCGCAGCTGGAGGTGAATCTGCAGTTTGTTGAATCGCTGCGGTCCATTGCCGATGATCTTGGATGGACGCTGCCCGAACTGGCGCTTGCGTGGGTGTTGCGCAGATCGGAGCTGACGGCGGCAATCGTCGGTGCTCGCAGTCCGGAACAGATCGCCCAGACAGCCATTGCCGGGGACCGCGTGCTTGCACCGGAAAGTACCGAGCGTGTCAATGAAGCATTGACTGCCCGTCAGCAGGGACTGGATGCGCTTGGCGATCTCCCGGCGGCTCGTGTCTGAGAATCAGAACAGGACTCACTGACACATGATCAGCTTTAGAGAAGAAACACGTCTTGCCGCTCAACGTTTGATCGAAATGGCATTCGAGGAAGACCTTCAGGATGTTGGAGACCTGACGAGTCAGGCGACAATTATTGGGGAGCAGCAGGGAAGTGTCGCGATCGTCGCGAGAGATGACGGTCGCCTGTCAGGAGGTGTCCTGATCCGGCTCGTCTATGAAGCCCTGGCGACAAGGTACCCGGGCGATGTTGCTGTCGAAGACCTGTTACCGGATGGATCAGCTCTGGAATCCGGAACCGTCATCGCACGTCTCAACGGGCCCGTCTCGGCACTGCTCACCGGTGAACGAACGGCTCTTAACTTCCTGATTCACATGAGCGGCATTGCGTCGCTGACCAGTCAGTTTGTTCAGAACGCAGGAAACACGGGCGTTGCGATTCTGGACACGCGCAAGACTCTCCCCGGGTACCGCAGACTTCAGAAATATGCGGTCCTTTGTGGAGGAGGCGTGAATCACAGAATGGGCCTCTACGATGGGATGCTGATCAAAGACAACCATCTTGCCGCCTGTGGAGGAAGCGTCGCCCGCGCGGTTGAACAGGCGAGGACGTTTCTCCGGGAAGAAGGTCGTGGTGAGATCCCGGTTGAAGTGGAAGTAGACACACTTGACCAGCTCCGTGACGCCCTGACGGCACATCCTGAAATCGTCCTCCTTGACAACATGCGTCCGGCTGAACTTCAAAGTGCGGTCTCAATCCGCAACGAGCTTTCACCTGAGACGCAGCTGGAAGCATCGGGGGGCGTCAATCTTCAGACGATCGGCTGCATCGCCGGTTCTGGTGTTGACCGCGTGAGCATCGGAGGACTCACTCACTCCGCCGTTGCCCTGGACATCGGGTACGACTGGCAAACGCGTTGAGCAGCTGAAGCAGTCATGATTGATGCGAAATCGGAGGGTGCTTCGGCCGGAGTGTTTGCGCACTTCCGCTAAGAATCTGGCCGACGTGGAGAACCCTGACGGAGCGGCTGGGGCCGCCTGCCTGATTGCAGTATTTTAGAGCAGCCCGGCCTGATCAGGCCTGCCTGCTGTGCCCGGCCCGGACACGGCCCGCCAGGAGGCGTTTAGTGTCGTTTTTCGCAGCGTGTGAGGGTAACATTATAGCCAGTAGTCTCCTTCCTCAACTCCCCCCCCCTGGCTTATTCCATGCGACGACTTCTTCATCGACGGACCATGCTTTCCGCAGGCGGTGTCTCTCTCGCGCTGCCCATGCTGGAAGCCATGCTCCCTTCTGCGCAGGCCGACGAGTCAGCCGACAGTCCCGTGAAGCGATTTGTCTGCCTCTCCAACAACTATGGTGTCTACCGCAAATCGTTCTTCCCGGACCCGCAGAACGCCGGTCGTGACTACACGATGCCGGAGACGCTGGAACCGCTCAGTCGTCACCGCAGCGACCTGTCACTGTTCACAAATCTCGATCATGGAAACACGATTGGACATCAGGGAGTACCAGTTCTGCTCAGTGGTGTGCGTCCCCATCTGGCCGCTCACTACCCGGAAGGCAATCTCAGTGTCGACCAGAAAATTGCCGAGCATACCGGTGCGAAGACTCGATTTGCATCGATGACACTTCGCGTCAACGAATCTAACTTTGTGAGTTTTACTCGAACCGGCGTACAGGTCCCGGCCATTGACCTTCGGGGCATGTACCGGGCTCTGTTTCTTGCCGATTCCGCGGAGAAGAAAGCAACTCAGGCGGAGCGACTGCAGCGGCATCGCAGCATCCTCGATGTGGTCATGGACAGAGCCCGGGCCGTTGATCGTGATCTTGGAAAACGCGACCGACAGAAATTTCAGGAGTACCTTGAATCGGTCCGAACACTGGAGAAGAAAATTGTTCAGCAGGAACCCTGGCTCGACCGACCAAAACCCAAAACTGATCGGCCGGAACCGAAACAGGGGCAGGGCACCGAGGCTGACCTGAAAGCCATGGTGGAACTAATCGCGCTGGCGATCCAGACGGATTCTACGCGAGCAATCACTCTTTCATCCGGTTTTGTAAACGGTGACTTCGGACTGAGTGGTGGTTACCACGGTTTTTCGCATCACGGAGAACGCCCGGACCACATCGCAGCATTGAAGAAGATTGAGCAGAACAAGATGCGACAGATGGCCCACCTGATTGACCTGTTGAAGGCTCAGGAAGATGTCCTCAATGGCGGCACACTCCTTGATCACACGTCCATTCTGTTTGGCTGCGGTATGGCGACCGGCCCTCATTCCACAAAGAGTCTTCCACTGATTCTCGCAGGGGGAGGATTCAGGCACGGGCAACATCTCGTCTTTCCGGACGATGACAGCATTCGCGTGCCCGCTGCCAACCTGTTGTTGTCCATCCTGCAGAATCATGGTCTGCAGGTTGACCGATTCGGGACGAGCAACAGCAGCCTCACCGGTCTCAAGTCAGCTTAGGAACACCCACAATGCATCGACTTTGTCTGTGCGTTGGGTTTCTATTCACCCCGACGCCCATACAGCACGCCCACGGTCAGTCTGAAGTCCGCAACCTGACAGATGTCCACACATTCCTGAAGGAACACTGTTATCGCTGCCACGGTAAGGACCGGCAGGAGAACAGAAAGCGATTCGACAACCTTGC
>CAJWGB010000075.1 GCA_913031625.1 uncultured Planctomycetaceae bacterium
AGGCAGTCGATCGAATACACGGCCGCCAGTCCGGTGAGCAGGATGAGTCGACGCACGTACGGTGTGTTCCTCTATGATCAGACTCACCCTCGGCCAGACCTGCAACGGTGGGTAGGGGTCGTCCTCGCTGGAGGGGTCTTGACGGGGCCTACCTGTCTTGGCATCGGGCTTGTAACGCTGTTTGTTCGTCGGGCGTGGAAACGGAGACACCCACCATCCGCTCCGACAGGAACAAGCCGGCAAGACAGTATTTTTTATGATCAAATGACTCAGACCACCTCAGTCTCAACGAATGCTGACGGTAACCCTTACCAGAGACCAGCCACGAGAGACTAAGCGATAAATGGCCTCTGCCTCGTTCCCGTGGCAGAGCCAGCCCCCGAGACGGGGGGATTGTGACAGGGGTCCGGCCCCGGACCACTCCTCTCACAGTTTGGCGGAGTACCGCACCTATTTGGTGAAGATACTCAGGGGATTCTGCTCGGCGGTTCGGTAGCTTTCGCGATCTGAGAGTCGCAGCTGCATCTTCTGGCGGCGTCCGCGACGAAGGACTTCAATGTCAATCGCACGGCCAACCTCTGCGAGGCTGACAAGGTTGATGAGGTGGTTCTCGTCGACCACAGGAACTCCGTTGAAGCTCACAATCACATCATCAGGCAGGACGCCGGCTGCGGCGGCGGGCGTCGGCTTCCGGGCTCGATAGACACGCGTGACACGTGCTCCATACGCTCGATCCATCCCCAGTCGGCGAGCGGCGTCGTGACCGAAATTGTTGTCCAGCTCCACTCCCAGGTACGCTCGACGAACTCGGCCGTACGCAATGAGCTGCTCAAACACATGCCGGGCCAGGTTTGACGGGATGCTGAATCCGATGCCTTCGTTGCCACCGCTGTTGGAAGCAATTGCCGTGTTGATTCCAACAACCTGACCATTGACATCGATCAGCGGGCCGCCACTGTTTCCGGGGTTGATAGCAGCATCTGTCTGCAGGAAATCCTGATTCGTGACCGATCGGTCCTCTGTGAGAGTCAGGTCGCGACGTCCCTTCGCACTCACGATTCCCATGGTCACAGACTGGCTCAGTCCGAACGGACTGCCGACTGCAAGAACGAAACTCCCAATTCCAACCTTGTCACTGTCTCCCCAGGTCCCGGTCGTCGCGGAGTAATCCCGAATCTGCATCACAGCAATATCAGTCTCTTCGTCCCGATAGACTCGAATGGGGTGTATCTCTCGGCCGTCATGAGTCTTAAGGTCGATCGCATTCAGTTCAGCGCCTCGGATCACGTGGTTGTTGGTCACGATGAACAGCCCCTTAACTCGGGGGCTCCGCATCAGCACACCAGACCCGGTTTCTTCCACGCGACGGCCGTCGTCTTCGCGTCGTGTCGCCTGTATGTGCACAGCTGCCGGCATCACCTGAGCCGCCACATTACCGATGTGGTAGCCGCTCTGCAGCAATGGTTCCGGACTGCCTACAGCAGCCGGAATTGGGGTGGAGTTGACTGCAGTCGCGCTTTCCGAAAAGGAAAGGTTTTGCAGATGTCCCCCAATCGCAAGCCCTGCGCTGAGCATGAGTGAGGAAAGTAAAACTGTATTTGTTCGTCGCGCCATCAACGTACTCTCCAGTGGAAAGCATTCATTCCTTGGCGCGGCTCCGTCCGCCGTTATGTCCAATGACTGCATCCTGCAATCGTGCAGGGTCCTCCTGCAGTTCCCCTGTCATCGAACTGGATTCTGCTGAAAGGCAAACCGAAAGCGGCAGAAAATGCAGGGCAGCTCGAAGCCACCGTTTGATCTGCCGCAATCGCCGGATGTTCCGGTCGTGCCGGTGGCATGCTGAGGCGACTGCGCTGACTTTGCGGACGCAGTGCGTTGCTGCCAATCAGTGAGTTGCTGCCAATCCATTGAGGCCCCGTCGAAAACTGCCTGCAGCAATGATCTTTGACGACCGGAGCAAGGGCAGACTTATTGCCACTCGGCGAACCCAAATGTTAAGAATTGTTAACCGATCTTTCATTCTTTACGTTTAGCTGGGATCCTTTGTAGCAGTGGGTTTGCCCGCCGGATCACGGGGGTTCAGCTCAATTGTGCTTCAAAACACTGGTATTTTCGCATTTTCCGCCGAACTGCGGGCCTTCCAGGAGGCGGAACAGCGACCGGAAAACGCGTTTTATGGGATAGGCATTCTTCCTGTTGAGTATTCTTAATCCCTTAACGATCTCTTAAGTATTGGACTTCAGCGAGCCGGAGTTTATGAGTGATTTGCTGACCGCAATCTTCATTCAAATCCTGCTCTGTGCCGGTCTGTTCCATCTGGGAACGCGGCTCAGTGAACACCGAGGTTCCGCTCGCTTCGGGCTAAGTGTTGCAGTGGCTGTCGCTGGAATGGCAATCTACGGCGGATTGCTTTGGAATCGTCCAGTCATGGCGTCAATCCTCCCCGGCAGTGGCTTGATTGTACTGGCAAACTGGTTGCCTCTCTGGGGCTGTTTCTTCGCCGGGATTTATTCTCAGTCCACCAAAGTCTCTCGGTCGCGAAGATCGGTCGTTGGTGCGGTCTGCCTCGTAGCGTGTCTGTATTCCACAATTCAGCCGGTCACCGGCACGGCGCCCGTCTGTGGCCACGGAATGATGACGCCAGCCGGTCTGCAGTATCAGTCAACACCGTTTACATGTTCTGCTGCCTGTGCAGTGTCACTTCTCAATATGCACGGCATCGATGCGACGGAATCTGAGCTTGCGGACTTGTGTCTGACTCGTCAGGGGACTCACTGGATGGGGCTGTATCGAGGTCTCAAAGTAAAGACGGCCAATACCGCCTGGGACGTCGAGGTGACAGAGTTTGATCCACACAGGTTTGCGTCGCCCGTATTTGACTCTCCCGGGATCCTGGCACTCGACATTGATTCGAGTGTGTTTCCGGAAGACGTGGACCACGGCTTTCAATCTGACGTCGGACACTCCGTCGTTTTTCTGCAGAAACAATCTGACGAGGTGATCACCGTTTTTGATCCCTCCCCTGACTTTGGAGTCGAAGACTGGGGCACGGACGTGCTGCGGTGCGTCCGAGGCGGAGTCGTACTCCGACTGGTTCCCCGCAACGAACGCATTGCCTGGTCTCCCGTTCATCGACGGGTGGCATCCGCTTTGCTTGAGCGAGGCGCGACAGCTGGTCTTTAGATTAATATCGCAGCTGAAGTCGTAAGGCTTCAGGACATAAAATGTCGAGCAGTTTCGCCCGGGGCCATTGAGGCTGGTTACTCGTCCCGTCCCCACAGAGCTTCGGCGATCCAGTCAAGGTCATCAACCTGACGTCTGCGTGCCCCCCTGTCGACCGCTGCCCCGGCGGATGTCAGTGCGCTTGTCACAAGCAGGCGAAGTACGCTGGACAGAGGTGTCCCCGACCGCTGAGACATCGCTCGTGACACGATGCGGTGATTTGTGTTGAGTACGACTTCGTTTCGCATGTCGCCGCCTTCGTTCAGATGACTGTCGATGAGTCGCTGGAACCCTGTTGGGATGTTTCCGGACTTTCGCAATTCCGTGAACGTCCGGCCCAGTTCGTACCGCTCGTTCAGGAACGCAAGCACCGGCTCTCCAGCGGAACAGGCAGCCGTCATGACCCGGGCACCGGTATCGTCAAGGAATTCCTGCCACTCCGGCGGAGCTTCTATAAGGTCATCCATTCTCAGGATCGCCTCGCCAAAGCCCGGCGATCCCGGACTTGCCGCTCGCAGGTCAGTCACATTCCCTGATTGATTCTCATCCGCAACGACTGCGGCAAGAAGTGATTCTTCGAAGCTGCGGAGCGTGTGCACACACGGGACATTCAGGTCGGCATAAAGCTGGTTGACCCATTGCTCCTGTCGACGATCTGTGTTGTACCAGAGGACCCGTTCCGCCTCAGTTTCGTACAGCGGGTCGGCATTGCTGCGCGACAGAATTTCATCAATCGACATTTCCCCATGTGTGGTCGGAAGTCGATAGACAGATCGCAGCAGCGTTCGCAGACGTTCGTCCTCCAGAGCAGCTCCCGCAAACGTATAGCGATGCCATGCAACGATTGAAGCCAGACGTTCCGGATCCTCGTTTGCCTGCTGTTCGAAGTGTTGGTACAGGTGATTGACCAGAGTTGTTCGAACCGAACGAAAGCGAGCATTGCGGACAAGATCCTCACGGCTGGCCGTTGGGGAGCAGTCGTGCAGTTCAAGGACTCCTCGCAGGAATGTTGCCCACTCCGGAAACAGGTCGCGAACGTGCCGTGAGATCACCATTCGCCGCACGGTCACCATCACGGTTCCTGTTTCGCTGAATCCCGGCACTCGCTGAGGACTAATCGCCAGGACTCCGGCGACTGACGTGGGCTTTTCAACACGGATCGGAATGATGTCGAGGGGTGTCTCGTTGAATCGGCTTTCCAGTTCCAGTTCGACGGCTTCGGGATCCGGAGTCGCATCCAGCCACGCCGCGTTGATGACATTCACCCGTCTGGCGTTGTCGTTCAGATAAATTGGAACCGGCAGAAAGTCGGCGTACTCATGAATCACATTCTCGAGCAGTTCAGCCCTGCTGGCGAGATTCAGAAAGTCGTCTTTAAGGTGCAGAGTAACACGAGTCCCGGGCTGCTCCCTGTCGCACGACGACAGCTTGATGTCAGTGCCAGCGCCGGCTTCCCAGTGAATGCCCGTGTCACAGTCAGCGCGACGGCTTTCGACCGTCAATCGGTGCGCCAGCATGAAGCCGCTGAAGAGTCCGATTCCGAACTGGCCAATGAGGTCGGCAGCTGCCCCCTGCGCAGCGGAGGCAGACTCGGGAGGCTGTCCTCGCTTGATCAGGCCGGTAATCCCGATGCCCAGCGTTCCGAGATACTCTTCGGCCTCTTCCGGCGACAGCCCGATCCCGTCGTCTTCCACCGACAGCAGGCCGGCCTTGATGTCCTGGCGCACGTCGATGCGTCCCTGAAATTTCAGGTCCGATCTTCTTCGACGCATGATTGCGTCTGCCGCATTCTGAATGAGCTCTCGAACCGGCGTGTCAATCCGGCTGTACAGCGAGGTGCCCATGATGTCGATAATGCCGGCGATGTCGACACGAAACGGGATTGTCCGTTCGAAGGATTCCTTGTCTGCCATTGTCTGTTCAGATCCATTCTTTCTGTGCAGAGTCTGCACTTCCCAGCCGATCATTTCAGCCTGATAGGAGGGGTGTAACGGTTTGGGCAGCGTGACGCAAACGCACCGGAATTGTGTGCTGAGACTGCTCACAATGAACCTTCAGGGCCATCCCCCTTCGCAAAGAGACACACCTGCTGCAACCGCTGGCCTCCGAATCGCCGGAGAACTCCCCGTGATCCCACCAGCAGCCGCATTCGGTGAAATGCACACGGATTATTGAAGTGCTGCCCCAGCATTTGTAGCCTCACTCCGGTTTGACGGGTAGAGTGGAGAAACCTTTGAAAGGATCCCTTGCATGAAAACTCTTTCCGGAATCATCCCCCCTGTCGTCACGCCACTCAAAGCCACTGATCAGCTGGATGTGGAGGCCGTGGATCGGCTCGTCGACCACCTGTGGACCGGCGGCGTCGATGGATTGTTCGTGCTGGGAACAACGGGGGAAGGACCTTCCCTGAGCCATAAGGTTCGCTGTGAAATGGTTGAACGGACGTGCCATGCCGCTGCAGCACGGGTTCCTGTGCTCGTCGGCGTAACGGACACTTCCCTTGCTGAATCCATTCAGCTGGCTGAGCATGCCGCTGACTGCGGAGCCCGGGCTGTGGTTGCCGCAGCTCCGTTCTACTTTCCAGTCACACAGGAGCAGTGCGTCAGCTGGTTTGGTCAACTGGCAGACGCGTCTCCGTTGCCCGTACTCCTGTACAACATGCCTGGCTGCGTCGAGGTCAGCCTTGAACTGGAAACTGTCCGCACGCTTTCGAATCATGAGAACATCATCGGAGTGAAAGACAGCGCCGGAGATCTCTCAGCCTTTCGCGCGCTCTGCGACGAGTTCGCTGCGACAGACTTCCTTGTGTTCATGGGGCCGGAAGAACTGATTCCGGAGGCCGTCGCCGCCGGAGCAGATGGAGGCGTTTGCGGAGGAGGAAATCTACTTCCCGAAGTCTATGTGCGCCTTTACCAGGCGGCCATTGACCACAATGACGCAGAGGTGTCACGACTTAACGGCATCGTTCGAAAGATGTATCAACAGATTTACCATGACCAGAAAGGCTGCATGAACATCATTGCAGCACTTAAACTGGCAATGTCCCGATGTGGACTTTGTGAAGCTGTGACCTGCCCACCGCTGTTGCCACCACATGAGGAGCATGTTCGCCAGATCGACGCATCCCTGCCGGAGATTCTGAAGGCCGCGAATGCTGATTTGAGCGTGAGCCTGCCAGTCTGAAAGGCGAACTATTGGGACTCGGACTCCTCGTCCTTCGTGATAGTAACCTGATGAAGTTTGCCGTCTGCGTCTCCGATAACACCGGAGTCTGCATCTATCACAAGGCTGTGAATCCATGCCCCTTCACGCCGGAGCTGGGTTGTCTCAAGCGTAGCAACCTGAATCAGATTGACGCTGCCATCCCTGCAGGCCGCGATTAGCTGATCTCCGGTGGCATCGAAGCTTAGTGCGGTCACTGGTGACGCAAGTCGGCGAAAGCGAACCATCCGACCGATCTCAGGCTGCCAGAATCGAACAGTTCTGTCGTCAGAGCCGCTGGCGAGGATCGTGAGCCCGGGCGCCGGACTTACGCTGAGGGAAGTTACCGCCTGACGATGGTTCTTGAGCGTTCGGCGAATCGTCCATTCATCTGTCTTCCACACGCGAATTGACATATCAATTCCCGCGCTGACCATCAGTTCATCATTAAGAAAACGAACCGACCGAACGGGTTTTGAATGTCCTGTGAGCTTCTTGATCAGCTTGCCGTCCGAGGCATTCAGCAGACGAATAGAATGGTCATGACACGCTACTGCAATGACTCGTGCATCCGGACTCAGGGCAATCGTATACGCAACATCTTCGCTGACGACTTGACGCCATCGGACGTGCAGTTCGGGCCAGGCAAGACATAGCACCTCACCGGATTCGCCAGGGATTCCACCGCACAGATAAAGTGACTCACCGTTGCGGCTAAACGAGACATCATGCGTAATCTCCAGTGATGGAGGGACACTCTTTTGGAGTCTCAGGTCAGGCAACTTAAGAATTCTGAGTCCATCGCGTGAGGCGCTGACAAGCACCGTGCCGTCCTGATCAACCGACATGGCTGTGACCGGATGAGGCAGTTCGTCGACGGACCAACAGGGCCGCGAGCAAATGACGGTAAGAATTACAGCACGGACAAGGGAAGGGCACATTTGGCACCGGACATAGAGAAGGCTGAGATCGAATAGTTGGACCAGCAATGAGGGATTGCACCCACACACTCCCGCGCATGGTGCGTTGAGAAAGCGTAATGAAGTGAATCGTTGCAATAAATGAACCCCATCAGTCCGCATCTTCCAAACTTTGAAGCATTCCGGAAACCCGCCGTGAATTGCCAACCTATGTTTCCGACGGTCGGCACCAGGCCGATCTTTCGCAGGTACGTGATATTGCGAGTCGGAAAATGCAGCACTCCACATCAAAGGCCACCACACTTCTGAGCCCATCTGTCGCCGAAGACCGGGAGGAATTGTCGGGTTCGGACGCACAGGAGACATCTGCCGCCGTCAGTGGTTGTCGTCGTGAGAGTATTCGGGGCAGCTTCGGGGGCCAAATTCACATGGTGGTCAATGGTCGGCGGATCAAGGCCATTATTCGTGATGCCTCCTTTTCGAACTACCCAAATACAATTGGAGTGGGAAGCCAGTTAAAGCTGATGCCACTCATCGGCAACTGCTGCGTGACGTGAGCCTGAAGGTCGACGATGCTGAATTCCATCAACACGGCTACTCTGCCGGCATGCTGGTCCCCGATGTCAACATCGACACGGTGCAGCTCCAGGTGGAACGTCTGGAAGCTTGCCTGGAGCGGCTGCGCGAGGGCCCCGGGATCGACGTTCACGTTGAGTTGTGATCCACTCGATGCGGATCCGCTGAGCTCAACGACAGAGAGCGAAGGTTAAAACTCATCGATTCAGCTTCCGCACCTGCTCACGTGGAAATCCGACGCGTCACCCACCTGTCAACTCCTTGCCTCAAGTTGATCGAATGCTGATTTCCGGCCAGCAGGGAGACTCTAACTGTGGTGAGACAAATCAGCAGTTATGTTGAATGACCGCCCCGTTGAATTCAGTTCCCGCAGAAACTCATCTGTATTGAGTGTCTCAGGAACAGCCACTTTCATGATCATCTCAAAGCCGCCTCCCTGTCGGGCCCGAACGGCATTCATGCCTGTGATGTCAATCCCCTGCATGGAAATCAGGGCCGAGAGCTGCCGGAGGATACCGGGCTGGTTGTCGCCTCCGAGTCGCAGGACGTGCAACCGAACCGGTGCAGCTGGCTCAGCATGAGTTTCTCTTGTGGGTATATTAAATGTCAGCTCAATCTCGAACGGTCGACACGCATCCAGAAGATGATCGCGGACGATTTCCTCGTCCAGATTGTCCGGAAACTCCGCCGAGAAAATCATCGTGAAGTAACCACGTACAACCGTTTGACTGGCCTCTCGCAGATCACCGCCTAACTCTGACATGGCACGTGTGACCGATGAGAGAATCCCCACGCGGTTGCGAGCCGTCATTGTGATGATGAATTCCTGAGACACCTGACAACGCTTTCAGGTTACGGTTGAGACGTACATAATTCGACGACGTGGCCGTCGGGATCGGCGACAAACATCTGGATCGCGCCATCCGGTCGCGTCTTCGGCTCGTCAATCAGATCGTGCCCCAGTTGCTTAAGTGTGGCAGCAGCAGCCCGTGCATCATCCACTTCGAATGCAAAGTGGTGATTTCGACTACTCTTCTTCAATACCTCCACCGGATATCCGGCGGGACCACTTTCGGGGTGCTCTTCAATCAGGTGAATCAGAGTCGCACCAGCCTGAAACCATGCTCCCCCAAAGTTGAATGCAGGCCGTTCAACCGCCTGCATTCCAAGAGTCCCCACGTAGAAATCAGTACTGGCCTGCACGTCTTTGACAATCAATGTAACGTGGTCAATGTGTCGAACTTTGATGGCACTCATGAGTATTGGGGGTGCAGTGAGATGATTAATGCTGAAGTAACAGGAGTTCGAGGGGGCGGAGCTGATTCCCCTCGGGGCGTAACCTACTTTTCGACCACCCAGATGTTTCTGTATACAACAGGATTACCGTGTCCCTGAAGATACAGTCCATCCGGTCCTTCAACTTCCGGATGCTTACCTGGTGTGCCATGGGGAAGCTCAATGTTGTCGTGAATCAGGATCCCATTGTGGTGGATCGTAACACGCGCGTTCCTGACCTTCTTGCCGTCTTTCCATTCCGGAGCCGTATAGTCGATGTCATAGGTCTGCCATGTCAGGGGCGGGAAGCAGGCGTTAACGGCAGGCTCTGCGATCGAATAGATGCCACCGCATTCGTTGTTCTTCCCTTCGAGTCCAAATGAGTCCAGGACCTGACATTCATATCGGCTCTGAATGTAAACCCCGCTGTTTCCCCGACCCTGCCCACGAGCTTTGGGCTTGAATGGCGTGCGGAACTCAAGGTGCATTTTGTGACTCCCGAATTTTTCCTTCGTCTCGCAGTCAGCCAGCAGCAGATCTTTAAGGACAACTTTTCCGCGAGCAAACCTGTCTGCGGATTGTCCGTTGAACAGAACGGTGGCACCTTCCGGAGCTTTCCTGCCAAGAGTTGGACTCTTTCGCACTGTCTTACGGAGCTTCCCAACAGAGTTACCGTCCTTATCGAGGATTTCACATACTCCGTCCTTAATCACAGCTGTCCCGGTGGAAGCAACAAGTGTTGTGACTCCGTCTTCCGTCTTGCCCTTTGCTGGAATCTTCCGCTCCATGTTTGCTCCTGCCCCGGGTAGTCCGCCAATGTAGGCAACGGCGTCAAACTCATGGTTGCCAAGCGCGATCACCTGCAGCCCGAATACAGCCGATTCTTCACCTGCACTCAGCTTGCCCAGGTACTCACCCTGGATCACGTAATCAACGCCGGCCTTCTCAGCCTGGACATACGTACCTTCGGGGACTTCAAGGTCTGCAGCCGCTGCGCAGGTGACAAGAGAAAGAACGGGGATGAAGATCTGTTTCATGGGGAGCTCATCTGTTGAAACACTGAATTTGACGGTCCGCGACAGACCACGCACCGCGACGGAAGCCATTATTACAAAGCCCGTTCAAGGACAAAAGCGACTCAAATCCCATTCGGGACGTGGCCTCTCTTTCCCAAATCGCCTTAACTGCCTGAACGGACCACCTCGCAGAACCACTACTTTGCGGCGCTGCATCTCAGTCAACCCGCGTCGAATGATCCTCGATATACACTCGTAACGAGCGGTGACATGGGAGTTCATGGCCTTGGATCTGAGATTTCGACACTTCATAACGGCAAGTCTGCTCTGCAGTTGGTGGTGCAGTCATGCGTCAGCCACCCCAACAGACGGCTCTTCCAGCGTCGACTACCCACGTTACCAGGTTGTATCCGAGGCGACCGTCAGACCGCGGGCACGCAATCCGGTCCAACTGCGTCACTCATGGCAGACCAATCCAAACATCAAGGGGGTCGAAAACCTTCGGGGTGGCTACGTGATTGTCCTTTGCGGCGTTCTTGGAAAAACCGAATACAACGCTGAACTTGTGCGCCAACTTAAAGGAGCCGGTTATGGCGTTGAGCTGTACGACTGGACATCCGGGGTTCCACTTCCGTTCCGACGAGGCCTGACCACTAACCGATTCAGTCAACAGACGACCCGCCGACTTCGGCGTCGGATTGAGGACTATCAACTCCTGTACCCTGATGCTCCCGTTTACCTGATTGGACTCTGCGCCGGTGCGGGACCAGTGTGTGAGGTTCTCAGACACCTCGAACCTGACCAGAGAGTAACCCGAGCTGTTCTGCTCGGAGCAGCCCTGTCTCCCATCTACGATCTAAGACCCGCGTTGCGAGGAACAGAGGAGGGAATTGACAGTTTTCACTCTCCTCTCGACGTACCGATTCTGGTTGGCCTGACCACTCTTGTGGGAACAGTCGACGGCCAGCACCTGCCCGCTGCCGGGGCCATCGGATTCGGCGACACTCCCAACCTGCGGCAGCACCGTTATGGGCCAACGATGCTCCGTCAGGGGCATTGGGGGGGCCATTTCGGGTGGACTGCGAGGGACTTTGTTCAGAAGTCAATCTTTCCGTTGCTGAAGGTGCGTTAGCAACCTCGGCAGGCGAAACATTCGGCTAAATCGCACACCACACGGTGTCAGTTGCCGTGGTACCAACACTGAACATTTGCGGAAATTCGGGCCGGGGGAAATTGTCACGTGCGCAGGCTGGTCAATCTGCATAGTTGTTAAGGCCTTACGGTGGGACTACCCGAATCACAAATTGTCCCCCTGTCTGCCGGCGCCATACAACCGGAGCCCGAAAAGTGTTGTATGGAACTTATAGGTTGCGAAATAGCCACACTTGGGCTTGGTCCACATAAACGGACTAACCAGTAAGACCGGCTGCTTTGAAGTTCCCCATGAATAGTGGGCGCCTGACCGAGAGTGTATTCTCTCAGGAAGGAAGTCCCGATGGGCAGTTCCAATCGTTCTTCATCGTCGCCGCAGCGTGTGCGTCGTACATTTACAGATGAGTTCAAACGCGACGCAGTCAGTTTGGTCACGGAGCAAGGTTACTCTCTCGCCGAAGCGTGTCGAAGCCTTGATCTTCATCCAAACCTGGTCCGCAAGTGGAAGCAGAAAATCATGTCTCAGGAAAAGCCGTCTCATCAGCTCTCAGAAGAAGAGAAGGCGGAACTCAAACGACTTCGTGAGGAGAACCGCAAGCTGCGGATGGAGCGAGATATTTTAAAAAAAGCCACAGCCTTCTTCGCGAAGGAAAGTCAGTGAGGTTTCGATTCATTGCAGAGCATGCGGCCACCTTTGAGGTTGCTGCGATGTGTGAAACCTTTGGTGTCTCACGCAGCGGCTACTATGCGTGGAAGAATCGCCCCGCCAGCGATACTGAACAGCGAACAGAATTGCTCATGATTGAAATCGAAGATATCCATTCCAAACGAAAGCAGGCTTACGGCTCACCCCGAGTGCACCAGGAACTTCTGGATCGTGGTCACTCGTGCTGTGTGAATAGCCGAGACGCGCGAGCGTACGGACGAAACGCACCGTCCGGACGCTCGTTGTCACTCGTGGCCTTACGGCCTTCGGCTAACATATCCTTCATGCAGCAAAGCTAATTCTGGCAACCAGTTACAGCGATGGATGCAACCTCAAGGGATCTGTTCGGAAAAGCGACGTTTTCCCTCGCTGACGCGTCGCCTTACCAGGACGACAACCCACTGTCTCAGTCAGAGACGCTATCGATATCTCGAATGCGTTCTCATACCATTTATGTGATACAACTCGAATCACCTTCACGTCCTTCGGACGTGTTCATCTGCGCAATCTGCGCAAGGAGTCTGGAGGCGGAGTTTACTGGTCGGTCTGACTTGGCAACCGCCAGCGTCAAGGCGCAGCTGAAATCTCTCAGACGCCGGAAATGCAGTGGTTTGGTCGTCCACGGCCGCATAAGCTTCTCGGGTACGGTGACCGATAGACCTTCTGAGTTCCTGAAATGGTGGTGCAGAGCAAATCCCTGCTGACAGCATTGCTGGTTTCGCTGTTCTGCAGTGGAATCATTCTGGCGCAGCCTCCGTTGATTATCCCGGACACGAGTCAGCCGGCAGCAAGTGAGCAGGCACCTATGTCGGACGCAACTGTTCCGGCAGATGCATCGCTGTCCATCTCAACGAATCTCCTGAGTGCTCTCATCAGCCAGAAGACCGTTGAAAATGACGACGTTGCCACCCGCGTTCTTCAGGCGGATGTGCGGGGCGTTCAGACCACCACAACCTCTGTCACCATAGAAACTCAGAGCGACAGGCAACAGGCGCGTTTTGATCTGGTCGCCAGGGGCAACGTCAACAGCAACACGATTGGCGTCACCCCGCAGGCCCGAATTTCGACACAGGGCAGCCACACATTCAGCGTCCGAAAACCCGTGTACTTTGACGGTCGGCTATTTCGAACAAAAGCCGCTTTCGGCCGCCTGCAGGCACGTCAGGTCCCACAAAACGTGCAGTCGCTTGCCACGGGCATTCCGCTCATCGGAAACGTCGGAAATCAGATCGCGTGGCGGGAAGTGCTTCGTCGCATGCCGGAATCAGATGCCGTCGTCGTTCGGCGTGTGGCTGACGACGTGATGCCAAAATTCAATCGCCGCACTGACGAAAGACTGGCTGCAATCAACGTGGCGTGGGCAGAAATCCGCGCGCAGATCGATCGCGTGGCTGGGTCTCGAATTGCCTGGACTGCTCGCACCGGGAAAGACAAGTTTCGCCTGGAGGCACGGGGAACAGCCAGTTCCGCGCTTTCCTCACCTTTTCCGGGAACGTTAAGAGAAGAGGAATCCTGCTCAGTCGTGCTGTCGGGCACAGCAATGAACGAAGTGCTGGAGGACCTTCCCATTGCCGGCCAGACACTCACCGACACGTCCCTCAAGGCATTGGTGGACAGTGTCAAAAGCAACACGGAGGGCGTGGCCGGCCTTCTTCCGGCTCTCAGAAACCTTACCGCTGATACCGAACCAGTTCTGTTTTCCATACAGCTTGCGCAGCACCAGCCATTGACCGTCTGGTTTGATGGAGGAGCACTGACCGTCCGCCTGAGGTTGAGGATCATTCCTAAAGCCGGAGCCGCCGGGCAGTGGATCCAGTTGGAAGTGCCCGTTCGCGGCGCTACAGTCTCGAAAGGAATCTGGACTCTGAAGGCCACAGAGATCACATGCAGCCCGGTCGACGAAGGCGAACAACCGGACCAGTGGACGAGGATGATCCAGACACAGGCATCCCAGATAACAAAGCTCGCCCAGCCGCCCTCCATCCCGCGGACTGTCAACCTGAACGCGTTGTTCAGCAGGACCGGTGATGAAGCTAATCTGCCGGACATTGAATTGCACCGCATTCTGATGAGCAGAAACTGGCTGCGGGTGTCGTTCCGAACGGTCTCATCCAGTCCAGCCACGAAAAGCCGGGCAGCTGCTCAATAACCGCTCCCGCATCCAGCACACGGTGGTCAACGAAATCGGCCTTCGCCAGGTGTGCTTCTTTTCTGCTCCGGATGAAGGTACGCTCGCCAGCACGAAGATGCAGATTCGGTGATCCTTCTCCGGAGACATGAGATGCCATATGTCAGGCCTGTTTTTCCGGCACTACTGATTATCCTCGCCTGTGGTTGTTCTCAGCAGGAAACTCCTGCGAGGCCCGAAGCCGTCAGTCAACAGGGGCACGCAGGCGAACTGTCGTATTACGTATTCAGCGACGACACTGAGTTCCTGCTCACAACGTGGGGTGGGTATGACAGGCACTCACTGACTGAGGCAATTCTCTGGGATGCAGCCAGCGGCGCGAAACTCCGTCAGTGGAGATATCCGGAGAATGGATTCCCTCCCGCGTTCCTCCCTAATCGCCGATTGTTAGTTGGTAACAAAGTGCTGTCGCTGGACACCGGCAAGACTCAATATCAGGTGGCCCCGGATGACTCGTATCTTCTGGCACGAACCATCAACTCGGATCAGTCGAGGATTTCATTAGCTGACGAAACTGGAGCGTTCCGCTGTTTTGATGCTGCGAGTGGCAAAGTTCTGCAGACATGGAATCTGAATGACTGGAGAACAACAGGCAGAGGAAAACAGAAAACCAAAGTGCTCAGCCGGTTCCCCCAAAACTACATCTTTGACACTCACGTGAATTCAAAGGGCGAGTTACTCGCTCTGATCTCCGAGAAGGCTGGCGAACCGAGCCATGAAACATTTGTGAGCGTGTGGAACCTCACCACTTCCACGGAACTCAGAGAAATCGAAATCAGGTACATCGACGGAGCGAAGTTCTCTCCGGACTGCACCTACATCGTGACTCACTGCTGGGATGACACGGGCTCCAGCGATGAGGACCTGCGAATCTTCGAAACTGCAACCGGCAAAAAACTGGTCCATGGGCGTGAGCATCCCAGCGGTCTGCGAGTCGTTAACTTCCTGAACAATCACCAGTGCGTACTGGGAACCGCGTCAGAGTCGGCTCATGTATTCGACCTGCGGACACAGAAAATTGTTCGCGAGTTTCCGCAGCCTGCTCAGATCCGCAGCACAAAACTCCAGGCCCGTGACCTGCTGGCCATCAAACACCGTGACGGCGAGTCATGGTGGAATGTCCGGACAGGTGATCAGGTAGACTTTGAGTACCCAAAAGCAACAGCGCGAGTGCCGTACGATGAATACGACTCGTCGCTGGGCCGCAAGACAGTCTCCGGGTTCCACGTTTCCAGTGACCGCTGGTTCTTCCTCGGCTCCAACGGGAAGGATCAATGGCTTGGCAATGCGAAATCCGGCCAACTGACCGCAAAGGTCGCCTCCATTCGCGATGAACGACACAGGCGGATGTGGAGCCCGGATGGCCGGCAGGTTATCTCAACCGTCGACGGGGTGGTCCGATTGTTCGATACGTCCAGCGGAAAAGTGTTGCAGACGTTTGCGTATCGTTCGACTCCCGGCAGCCGCTACAGCGGGCCGCTGGTCGCATTTAGTGAGAACGGGAAATATGTCTGCACCTACAACCAAAGGCTCTCAGTCTGGGACACCAGGACGGGCCGCCCGGTAGCCGACAACTCTGCGCAGTTGGGTGGGCGCGGCGCGAAGTGCAGCCGTGACAATCCGGAACTGGGATATTGCGATCCCCATGAGAAGGCCTATCACGGCACGAGCATCATCTCAGAGGATCACAGACTGGCGGCATCGTGGGGCCGGTCCTCAAAAATGAAACCCGGAATTGAAGTCTGGGACCTCAATGAAGGACGCATCATTCACCACCTTGCGGCGGAACACTCGGGTCCGCGACATACGGCCTCCTTTTCGGAAGACCTACGGCACTTCGCGATCAGTGATCCCGACGGCCAGCGACTCCATATCTGGGACCCGAGGTCCGGAAAGCATCTCTCGTCACTGAACCTCGACGAGCACCGATTTCAGGCGCTGAGTCAGCCCGGAGCATCTGTGTTCCTTGGTGACGGAGAACACATGGTCTACGCCGAGTCAGGCGACACATTGACGTTTGCGAAGGTCACGGGCGAGGTCGTACGCCAGATGATCGACAAGACGCCTCGCAATAAAAATCGTCCGGCCCGTCTGCGTCCCTTCATGATGCTCAGTAAGAATCAGCGTTACATTGCTGTGGACTATGGCACTGACTACACGGTTGTCTGGGACCTGGAGTCCGGCAGGGAAGCAATCAAGATTGATGAACGCACCGGGAACGTCCCTCCGTGGGGCCGGCTTCTGTTTAGCGAAGACTCGTCTCAAATTCTGCGACTGGGGAACGACTGCAGAATCTGGGATCTTACATCCGGAGAAATGACAGACATCGATGACAACATCTTCTACCGGCAGGGGATCAGGGGATTTGTGCGCCGGAGATACCGAGAAGAAGACAACCTCGTTGATTACGAAGGCGAACTACCGGAATCCATCCGGGCTCAACTGGAGTTTAACCCTCTGCAGATCAGGCAGACTCAGGATGGGAAGCGAATCATCATTCGCGACAACCGTCGCATGACGTCTGCATGGAATGCGAGAACACATCAGAGGATCGAACGTTACTACCCATTTCAGATGGGCGCCGAATGGCTCACAGAACGCGGCGGAACCTTCTTTGGGGCCACAAACAACGTTCGCTATCGCAAACCAGGGACCGTGGAATTACTCGACTGATTCACCACGCATTGGCTGCAATAACTCCCCTACCCGGCCTCAATCAGCACCGCAACCACGCCCCGGCCTGGGGCACGACACAGGATCAGCCGCCACGCGGCGAAAGCACATCGCGACGGGCGAAAGCAAGCAGCACCGAAGTGCACGTCGCACGCGAAGCGGCGACAGAAATGCATGTCTGCCGTCATCGCATCACCACTGTCCCGGCTCGCAGACATGGCTGCAGACACCCACAGCCGGGCTCACAGGCCCCGGCTGCAAACGAATTCTGCATCACAACAATCAACAAGCAACCCGCAGGAACCTAAGGATCGCGTCGCACCATTTCCGCTCGTTGCCAGAACGACGTGTCCAGCGCAGAACACCACTTATTCAGGCTCAACTTCATGCGGTCGAACTTTGCACTCAGCACTTTGTCTTTTGCAGCGCGTTGGCGGCAGTACTCCGCATTCACCACCAGGTGAGCAAACACTTCGGCTTTGTCTTCTTCAACCGCCGTTGTGGAATAGTGATTGAGAAACCCCGGGTAGTTTGTGGTCAAAACGGAGGTTGTGGGATTGTTCTGAGCCGCTCGACCACCTTCACCATACCTAAACTTCGTAGCGTTCAGCCTGCTCCACACGGCATCCTGATTCAGCTTCCCGTCGTCGACATAATCAACGATGTGAAAGAATTCATGGTGGATCACGAGCCGTTGATAGCGGGCATCTGATGCACCGCGTTTCACATCCAGAAACAATGTCTGGTGTTCAAAGTCTGGAATTGCGCTCCGTGCCTGGCCGTCAAATTTGAGGTCTGTACACAGAACGACTTTTCTCAATCCCGATTGTTTGATGAGTTGGTGAGGATACAACCGCAGCTCCGGGCCAAGAAGTCGAACGTAGCGATCGATATCCACTCGCACCGCCTGCCTGCCGGTGATTGGCCCATGAGTCGTGCGAACCGGAAACTTTGTCGTCATTGCAATGGAGAGACGATAGTCGGATCCAAGCTGATTCAGCAGTTGGTCAGAAGTCAGACGGAATCCCCGTGTCTTTGTTGGAATGCGCAGGAGCTTGCTTCCACAGGTCACAAAAAGCTGGTGCAGGTCCGGTCCCCCGAAGGCGCAATTCGTAATTGTGTCCTCCGGTGTCTCACGAAATGCGAGAAGTTTCCCTTCAGGGGAAATAACGTGAATTCCTGGGCGTGTGCTGAGGGTTTCGCTCGTTCCGCGTGTTGCATGAAGCCCGGCCGCCACATAAAGATTGCCGCGTTCGTCAATGCACATCCCGTCTCCGCTGCGCCCCGGATAAAAGTCAATCAGAGTCCGACCTTTGTGCAGGGTACCGTCGGGCTTCAGGTCATAGACGTTGATCCTCCGGTTAAAGTTCTCGTCCGGGTGGGCCTCAATGAGATACAGCCGGTTGCCGCTGGGCGAAATAACAATCCCATTCGGCATGTGCACCTGGGGTTCCGCCAGCAACTGATGCACAGTCCCGTCCACGTCGATTCGATAAACGGCCTTGCTGTTTTCACCGGCAGGATTCTTAACTGACGAACGCGACGTAAAGTAAACCCGCCCGTACCTGTCCATACAGAGATCGTTCGGCATCGCCAGCTTCCTGCCGCCAAAGCCGTCTGCGAGTACATGAATCCTGCCCGTTGCAGGATCTGTTCGTGTGACACGCCCCGCTCGCCCCTCACAGGCCAGGAGAGAGCCATCTGGCGCGAAGTACAGACCATTCGTTTCTGATGTATTGTCTCGAAAGACACTCAGAGCCCTCCTGCGAGGATCCCACTTCAGAATCCTGCTGACCGGTACGTTGGTGAACAGGAGAGCTCCATCCGGAGTCCATGCGGGGCCTTCGGTGAAAACCCTGGTATCTTTAACCGTGGCCAGCACCTCGACCTCCCCAAGATACTGGCCTGTCGAAAGCCCCTGATACGAAGGAGGTTCAGCAACCAGAGCACCGGTCAGAACAAGCAGCAACACGCACGACGAGGCAGCCTGGAGATTGCACCGAATTGGTTTTGCACAGGAAGGAGTCAGAGAATATCGCATCGAAGGGCTCGCCGACGGGAGGATGGTCATGAATCAGACTAGAAGCTTATCGGCCCAAATGTCAGGATGAAAAGCGCGGGAACTCAGCACCCCGAAGAATCCGCGGTCTCCAATGACATTTTCCGGCACTCGCCGGGCCACAAGGGGTTATAAGCAAGGTCGTGTCCTCTTCTGCCCTCAACGCAAATGCCTGATTCCCGTCAACAGATCGTCGTATCAACAGCACTGGTCTTAATGGCCATTGCCTGCGTCGATATTTCGGAAGAGCCGACCGTACTCCCGACAATTGGCAGGAAGCAGGTCTCGCCGGAACAATCGACACTGTCCCCGATTCAGGTCGCTGCAAGACAGGACGAGACGCTTCGTGAACCTGGCCTCCCGCGTCAGCGGCGCGGCTCGCAGGGTCGTTCGCGCAGTCGAGCCCCGGACCGATCGGAGTACGAGAACTGGGAGTTAGCGCCCGATTTCAAAGACGACGTGTTCACGTTTGTACGAATCGAATACGACTCTTACGGAGGACGCCGCGGAGGCGGCTGGAGAAACGATTACCCAGACTGCGACTGGAACTTCTCTCTGCGTCTCAGACAACTGACATCCATGGAAGTACACCCCAACGGACGGGTCCTCCGCCTGACTGACCCAGACCTGTTTGACTACCCGTTTATCTTCATGACAAACGTCCAGGGGATGAGTCTGACAGATACGGAATGTGCCGCACTTCGCAGCTATTTGCTGAATGGCGGCTTCCTGATGGCCGATGACTTTTGGGCTGCGGATGCATGGAGACACGTGAAAGGGGAAATGCAGCGCGTGTTACCAGGCCGCGAACCCCAGGAACTCACCATCGACCATCCGATTTTCAGGACTGTCTATCAGCTCAAAACGCTGCCTCAGGTTCCCAGCGTCTTTGCATGGCAGCGAGGTGATCTGGTGGAACGGTGGCACGGAAGTTTTGAAGGGGACGAAGCTCCGCACTTCCAGGCATGGTTCGACGACAATGGCCGGATGGTGGCTCTGTTCTGCCACAACAATGACATCGGCGACGGCTGGGAGCGAGAGGGCGAGAATCGCGAGTTCTTCGAACGGTATTCAGAAAAGATGTCCTACCCGTTCGGCATTAATGTGATCACCTGGGTCATGACCCACTGAGGCGAACTCACCTCAACCACATCTGGGGTCTGCCTCAGCCACGAAGGAGCGTGAACGAATAGCTGCAGTCGTGAGTTCGCAGAAAAGCAAATCCAGCCCCGTATCAGCGGCTCATCCTGTTTGGTCACGCCGCCACACCACACATGCAGTGTCTTGCGGTCATTCACCATACGCCGCAACGCCTCACTGTGCAGTGCTACCTGTCGGTCGACTGCTTCTTCGCCTTCAACAATTGCTCCAACTGAACGCGGCCGACGTGCCACATGTAATTCGGCCCAAACCCTGCGCGCTGAGGCCATTTGCGGGAGGTTGCCAAAGCGAGATAACGAGCCGCCTGGTTCGGCTTTTTCTTAACCACCAGATGCATCCCAATATAAAGCTCTGAGTAGAACAGCCGCATATCCTTCTGCGTTTCCGGCAGGTCTTTCGGAATCTTCGCCAGCACCTGCTCGGGCGAAAGTGAATCGTCGAAAAGCTTATACACAGCTGGAAATGGCTCGCGGTCATCCTTCTCGTATTTCAGCAGCTCCTTCTTTGCCGTCTTTGCATCTGTGGCGTGGTACTGACAAAGGTAACGCCAGATTCCGTTCTCGCGATCCACGTCATCAAACGTGTGATATTTGTCGAACTGAGCAGCCCCCTTCTTCGGGTTCTTTGCAAAAAAGTAGGCGATTCCCAATCGCCAGTGTGACGCATCGAGTGATGGGTTCAGCTTCACCATCGCTTCATACTCTTCCACGCACTCGTCGAACCGCCCGAGAAAGAACAGTGCGTCTCCACGCCGTGAGTGCTGGTTCACCGACAGTTTCTTCCCGTCCTCAACAGGATTCTGTTTAAGAACAGCCTCATGCTGCGTTCGAAGCGTCTTTCGCATCTCTGCCGAGAGGGGGTGCGTCACCTTTGTCGGTTCATCTTCCGCAAACGCAGGAGAACTCAAGGCCGCGAAGAGCGCAATGCTGGTGATTCGCATGGATCAACTTTCAATGGAGGGCTTAAATGACCGGCAGATCATACCCAATATTGCGACGCTGCGTCACGGCAGCGAAAGTTCAGGAGACCGTTCCAGCGCGTGCTGCACTTATGGCGTCACGTGGACCAATCAGCAACCGTCTGCGGCTGCCGCTGCGGCTGCCGGTTAAACGATGGTCGACCGATGAGCGGCAGGGCAAATGAACAGAGCCTGCTCGGCTGTGACAGCCGCTACTCACCGACATCGCGAATCGTCAACAGACATTCTTCCAGCGAACGAACCTGGCGGCCTGGAACTCGCCCCTCGCTGTCACACCATGCCAATAATCGAAGGTCTTCACCGTCGTCGTGGCTGGAAAGCCGACGTCGAGCCCTCACACCAATTGTTCCATCTGACAGGCGATGCTGAGTGGGGAGGTTTTCGATGAACCAGAACGTTCGATCGGACACGATTGGAGCAACGGCGTCCAGCGTGGCATTATGAGCGTCATACGGGTCCAGCCCACGACCACATTCATGCAGCAGGGCAGCGGTCAGAATTTCAGAGTCCCATGGACGCTCTTCGCAGACCAGCTCAAAGACCTGCAGACTGTGATATAGCAGGTCCCCTTCGGGATGAGTATCCGCTGGCAGTCGCACACGGTCCAGCGGAGCCATCAACTCATAGTATGCAGCATACACATCATCTTCAGCTGCGGAAGACGCTCGGCTTTCCGGCAACCCGCCGGTGACCAGCTGCTGGAGCAAATGGCGAATCTCAAGATCTGTCGGCATCGCCTGTCCGGGAATGTACCCGGAAACCAGAGAGCGAGCGGCGCGCCAGCGCGCGGCGTTGAAATCGGATTCCTGACGGCTGTGCAGCAAACGCGCGGCTGCAAAACAGATTCTCTGCCGGAGCTCTTCGTGTGACATAGTTCAGCGGTACTGTCGCACCGCGTTGACGGACAGGGAACGGCGACAAAGGTTCGTCTATTTCTGATAGATCGGCAGATAGTGATACTTCACACTCAGGCTGAGAACCGCGAGGCTCGTGCAGTAGACAGCCCCATGGTTCTTTTCGCTGCCATTCTGAGCAATCCATGCCCCATCAGGCCGCTGCTGTTTCAACAGCATTTCCTTAACCAGCCGGCCAGCCGTTTCCGCATGTTCGCCGCCACGCTGATACATGCCCTGTGCGTAGTAATACGTACCATACGAACAGAATCGCTCTGTCCATTTTGGAGGCCTGGCAAGCAACCAGTCGGCAGCACCAGCAACCAGAGGACTCTCATACTCGCCGCAAACCTGCATGGCCAGCAACCCGGCCGCCGTCATCGTAAATGTGGGGCTGTTGCGCTGCGGTTCATAGCTAAACCCACTGGCTTTCTTATCCGGAAGCCCGTTTCGATCGAGTCGTGCCGCGTATGACCGCCGCAGGTATTCGACCGCATCTTCAATCGCCGTCCCCGGAACCTTGAGGCCATCGTTTTTGGCAGACCGCAGCGCCATTAACTGCCAGACGGATACAGACAGGTCCGCGTCCTTCGCCGCGGGCGTATAACGCCAGCCTCCCTGATAATGCACAGGCTTCTGCTCTTTCTGCGAACTCAGGATCAGGTCGATCGCCTTCTGGCAGCGATCGTGAATCAACTTATCCTGTTCGTCACTGACCGCCATCCCAAGCATCTCTGTCAGCATCAATGTCGTAATCCCGTGCCCATACATTCGGGATCCGTCCTTTGCGCCGAAGTAGCCCGTGGTATCGATTCTGTCTTCCTTCAGGACAAAGTTAAGTGCCTTGAGCATCGCCTCTCCCTCAGGCCCGGGGTCGGCCGGCTGAACTCCCACACTCGCCAGCGCCATCACTGCCAGCGACGTCATCGTTGTATCATGGCTCTTGTCCAGAATAGCGCCGTCTTCGCGCTGCTGAGTCAGCAGCCACGCAATGGCTCGATCCACCGCTTCGTCAGTTTCGTCTCTTGCAAATGGCGAGACGGACTTCGCAGGTGGCGAGACGGACTTCGCAGGTGGGGCTTGTGGTTTCTGTTCATCCTGCGCGAAAACGGTGTCACTGTTCAGCAGGAATACCAGCACGAGAATGAGTCGAATTCTATGACGCATGGGTCACCGCTCTAATCTGCAATTTGAAACTCAGACGACGCAAACAGAGCCTGGCATGCCAACGCCCACGCCTGAGTCACCCGGTCAACAGTGTCATCGCCCTTTGCTCCGGCAGCCTCAGAGGGCTCTTTAATCTGCTCCGCAGTCTGGCGAATCCACTCAGTCATGTCAGCCAGCTCTGCAGAATCCGGGGGGCGATTCAGAATAAGTCCATACATCCGCCGAACCCTGCCTTCCGGATCCAACTGATCATTCATGATCCGTTCCGCAGTTCGAATCGACTCTGCCATCATAAACTCAGAATTGAGCAGATACAGCTGCTGAGCCGGAACAAGCGTCTCCGGACGCCCGCCAGTCGCCACATGCGGGTCCGCGAAGTCAAACACATCCAGTACTTCCGGGAGGTCATTCCTGATCACTGGCAGGTAAACGGTTCGGCACGCATAGTCTGTTCGCCTGCGGTTTTTGTTTGCCCCAACGGCCGTCGCCTGATCTCCAAGATAAGCGACAGTTGAGCCCACCGGAGTCAGGTCCAGACGCCCGGATGCATGAAGCACCGTATCCCTTAATGCCTCTGGCGACTTTCGCAACCGATGGGCCCGCCACAGCAGAGTGTTCTCGGGATCCACTGCCTGAGCCTCCTCGTTGTGCTCACTGCTCAACTGAAACGTGCGCGAAAGCGCAATCTCTCGAATCACAGACTTGAGTGACCAGTTGTGGGCGAGGACCCGACTCGCGAGATAGTCCAGGAGTTCGGGGTGAGTCGGTTGCTCGCCCTGAAGACCAAAATCCTCCGGGGTGCGTACCAGGGCGTCTCCAAAAACACGTTGCCAGATCCGGTTGACGAGAACCCGGCTGGTGAGTGGGTTCTCGGGTGACGTAATCCACTGGGCCAAACCGAGCCGATTCGGCGGTGCATTTCGGGGCAGGGGATTGGCGACGGAAATCACCCCCGGCTGCAGGGGATCTCCGGTCGGCTGATTGTATTCTCCCCGGTGAAGAACACGGGTCACACGCGGCTTTGCCAACTCTTTGGCCACCAGGGTGGTGGTAAACCCTTTTTCCAACTCTTCATATTCCCTGACCCAGGCAGCA
>CAJWGB010000076.1 GCA_913031625.1 uncultured Planctomycetaceae bacterium
GCCGCAGATTCGACAAACAGCCCCGTGTTTGCGCCGACAATCTCGTCGCTCGCCCCGGCGTACATGGATGGCATGGACAGTCTGGTCGCAAAGGCACCTGCTGAGCAGGGTCCCAAGCCGGCGGCGCAGACTGACACATTCACACTGCTGCCACGAATTCACTTTGACCTCGTGGGACTCCCTCCCACGCCTGTTGAAATCAAAACTTTCAGGATGGTATATCAAATATATGCCCCGGCCACTACCAATGCCTGCTCGTCGAACAGCGCAGATGTTTCATCGGAACCTCGTCTCCACGCTACAGCCCTACCACTTGAAGGTGTCGCGATTTCCATGTCCGTGGATTACCATGTGCCTTTGAAGTCCAATGACACAGATCCGCATTCACATCCTGCTGACTTTTTCTGGATGTCTCCTGCCACTCTCGGCACAGGAGATTCCATCCAGTGTTCGCGCATTTACAGCCGCAAACTGCGTCGACTGTCACATGGGGGACTCACCCGCAGGCGGGATCAACCTGAAAACTCTCTCACCAGACTCAAGTGACGCGGAAGTGATGCGACGCTGGATCCTTGTTCACGATCGAGTGGCGTCCGGCGAGATGCCTCCCAAAGATGCAGAACAGCCCTCTACCGCTGCGTCAGCCGCATTCCTGAAGACGCTTTCTCAGTCATTAGCCAAAGCAGGGCAGACACAACGAAACGTTGTCCTGCGACGCCTCAATCGCAACGAGTACCAGAACACGGTCCGCGACCTGTTTCAGACGAACGTCTCAATTCATGGACTTCCGGAAGACTCCTCGACCGACGGATTCGACACTGTTGGGGAAGGGCTGGCCGTTTCGGCGGAAGCAATGCAGGCGTACCTTGAAGCCGCAGATCAGGTGCTCGATGCGGTGTTCGGCCCCCCCACGAAGCCAACGTACATTCGCCACGAAACCAATCTGCTCAAACAGGTGGACTGGAAGGGACGTCCACAACTCGAAAGTCAGATTGGAAAGATGTTTCGCCGCACGGCGGAGGGTCTGGTGATCTTTCAATCCAACTACTGCCCCACGAACCTGGTGAATTTCAGCCGACTTCGAGCTCCCGCCGGAACCTATCGAGGCACGATTCGCGTCCGAGCCATCCAAAGCAGCGAACCGGTCACACTGCGTATCTACGGCGGGGACACAATCGTTAATCGCAGAGAACGCCACCTTGTCGGGTACTACGATGTCCCTCCCGAGTGGACGACGATTGAATTCGAAGACAAGCTGGTCGAGAGTGGCGGCACGTTCCTTCCCAAGTGTTATGGCACGCGAGATACAAGAAAGGATGCCGACACCTGGCCAGAGCCCGGGCTTGAGATTGGTGACATTGTCATTGAAGGCCCACTGGAACCCTGGCCTCCCCAAAGCAGAAGATTCCTGTTTGGTGACATCAACGTTAAACAGGCAACAACCACCGACGCGCGTACCATCATCAATCGCCTTTTGCCACGTGCATTTCGACGTCCTGTGACACCAGACGAAGCTGACGGATACGTTGCCCTGTTTGAGGCGGCTCATCAGGGGGGGCGTTCGTTTGAATCGGCACTTCGAGTCAGCCTGAAAGCCATCCTCTGCTCGCCCGAGTTTCTCTTTCTGCATGAGCCGGGCCAACCGGTAACTCAACACGCACTGGCGGCACGCCTCTCCTGTTTTCTGTGGAGCTCAATGCCGGACGATGAATTGCAACTTCTGGCGGACACCGGGCAACTGGCGCAACCGAAGATGTTGCGGCGACAGGTCGAACGAATGCTTCAGTCACCGAAGTCCGAAGCGTTTATCCGCAGCTTTACAGGACAGTGGCTCGACCTGCGTGAAATCAACTTTACGGAACCAGACCCCGATCTTTATCCGGAGTTTGACGAACTGCTGCGCATCTCCATGGTCCGTGAGACGGAACTGTTCTTTGAAGATGTCCTGGCGAACGACCACAGCATTACAAACTTTGTGGATTCTGAGTTCACTTACCTTAATGCGCGACTGGCAGACCACTATCAAATCAAAGGTGTGGAAGGCCAGACATTTCGGCGTATCAGGCTGTCCCCCAACAGCCCCCGCGGTGGCCTGTTGACACAGGCCAGTATTCTGAAAGTCACCGCAAACGGGACATACACGTCTCCTGTTATTCGTGGCACATGGTTGCTCGAGAACATCCTCGGGACACCCACGTCTCCACCGCCGGACAATGCGGGATCTGTGGAACCGGACATCCGAGGTGCGACAACGATTAGAGCTCAACTGGCGAAGCACCGAAACGTCACTTCATGTGCGGCCTGTCATTCTCGAATTGATCCTCCCGGCTTTGCACTGGAATCGTTCGACCCGATTGGCGGACTGCGGACACGTTACCGAACGATGTCCACTGCCGCCCAACGGCCCGGAATCAAACAGGCCCCGTTTACATTTGCCTGGGTTCGCTATCGAGTTGGCGAACCCGTGGACGCAGCATTTCAGCTGCCCGACGGTACTCAGACCGATCAGATTCAGGCTCTCAAAAAGCACCTCGCGTCACAACCGGAACTGTTGACACGCAATCTTGCCCGTAAACTGCTGACCTATTCGCTCGGCAGGCGAATTGGATTTGCCGACCGGCAGGCTGTCGAAGAAATCGTGCGTGCAACGGCAAAGCAGGACTATGGATTTCGTTCTCTGGTGCACGCCATTATTCAACACCCCACCTTTCAACAGCCATGACCAGAAACCCAATTTTTTCTCCCGGTCATTCCCGCCGTCTGTTTCTGCGTGGTGCAGGCGTGGCTGTCGGCCTGCCGTTTCTGGAATCCATTGCCTCGGCGCCCCACACAGCTTCACCACAACGGCGGCTGGTTGCCATCAATGTGGGACTGGGGCTGCACGGTCCCAACATTCTTCCCGAGGTGGCAGGACGGGACTACGAACTCACTCCCTATTTAAAACTGCTCAAAGACTATCGAGATCAGTTCACCATCATTTCCGGAGCTTCGCATCCCGAAGTCGGGGGTGGCCATTCGTCTTACAAGTCATACCTGACCTGTGCGCCGCATCCCAACAGCGCCGGGTTTCGAAATACGATCAGCATTGATCAGCTGGCGGCCGCCGAACTTGGGAGTGAAACTCGATTCGCATCTCTGTCACTCAGCAGTTCCGGCCCGGGTCTTTCGTGGTCACGGTCCGGCGTGGAGATTCCGTCGATCACCAGACCATCGTTTGTGTTTAAGAAACTATTCCTTGCCGGCAAACCGCAGGAACAGGCGCAACAGATCCAACGTCTGCGTGACGGCCAGAGTATTCTGGACGTTGTCATGGATCGGACGCGGCAACTGGAAGGCAGACTGAATGGTCGCGATCGTGACAAGCTCGACCAGTACTTTGAGGCCGTCCGCGAAGCGGAACGACGTCTCGCCAAAGCAGAAACATGGGAACAGAAACCGAAGCCAACAACCGAACGAAAACCTCCTGTCGACGTAACCGACCACAAGAGAATTGTGGAACGCATGCGGCTGATGTACGACGTCATGCATCTGGCAATTGCATCTGACTCGACACGATTCCTGACCTACAACTTCGCAGGCATGAATTCGGTCCCTGTAATTCCGGGGATCGATATCGACTACCACAACCTGTCTCACCACGGAAAAGATCCGACCAGGATTGAACAGCTCACGATTGTGGAAACGGCCATTGTTCAGGAATTTCGAACCTTCCTGAATAAGCTCCACGAGAGCCAGACTGCGGAAGGTTCACTCCTTGGCACAACAATGGTCCTGTTTGGTTCCAACCTCGGAAATGCAAGCAGCCACGACACAAAGAACATGCCAATTCTGCTGGCGGGCGGAGGCTTCCGCCACGGCCAGCACCTCGCATTCGACCGAAGCAGCAACTACCCCCTGCCAAACCTCTTCGTGTCCATGCTCCAGCGTCTGGGGCTGGAAACCGACACATTCGGAACAGGAACCCAACGAATGGACGGCCTTGAATTGGCGTAATCGGACGCCCTTGTGCGGGTGGCACTGACAATGCCCGGGCACGATTAGGGAGTGGAGCTGACAGTACGGTCTCGTGAAACCAGTCTAATTCGCTTCCAGTTCGTCGATCAGCAGCTTCGCTTCAGTAATTCGTCGTTGCCGGTCCTGTTCACGCAGTGCCTGAACGATCTTATTGCGGTCGCCGCGTGAAATCGGCAATGTGGCATCGCCCTCAAGAACGCCAAGAGGAACTTCCTCCATTCGCCAGTCATCACTTTTCTGGGTTGCAAACGGCAGATCTTTGTTGCCCGTTGCCTGCAGATTGGCGAGCGGATTCCTGCCCCATGCATATCGAAAGTGGATTGGCTCAGGCACCATCGGAGACGTCAGTACCAGCTGTTTTCGGTCGTATTGAACTCTGCCTCGATTGTCCCTCCCTTTCTGTGCCCACGTCACGGTGGCCGGGTGAAACTTTCGATCACTGCCAGCAATTGCGAATCCTTCAATTGCTCCATCCTGCGGGTCATTCACATCGGTATCCAGCCGCAGGACAAGCCGACCGTCGGCAGCTTCCATGCCCAACAACATCGGGGGTTTCCATTCGACCTGTCGCTCAAAGCCGTATTGTGTGGCCAAAGCCCAACGTGCAATGCGTTCACCAGCAGGGAGCTTGAGCTGCGGGTGATACCAGCGTCGTCGCAGGTCATAGGTGCTGACAAATCCAACGTGTTTGTCGCCGCCCTGGTAGAGTTTCAGAAACGTCTGATATTGAGCCGCCCGAATCTCGATCCCGGCGTTAAACATCTTTTCACAATAGTTATCACGTGTCTGTGGGTAGCCATCCGTGCAGAGCGAAAGGATTCCAAACGGAAGCTCTGGGTCATCGAACGCCGTGCGCCACGCTCTGATCATCGCCGGAAAAATGTCTGCATACATTTCCGCGCCCTGTGACCCATCAAAGGCATTGTTATACCCCTGATGAAAGATGGCACCTTTGACTGACAGCCCCCTGATCGGCGCAATCATCCCGGCGAAACAGTGTCCGGGGTAGTTGTGATTTCCGATTGGCCCAGGCCGCAGATCCGTCGGAGCTTCCTTCCGATCGTCAGGGATCGCCTTTCCTTCCTTCTTCTGCCGTTCGATCCAGGATGCGTGCTGAGCGATTCGCTTCTGCAAGTCTGCCTCAGCGTCCCATTCGGCGACTGCAGTATCAAATGAAGCCAGTTTGGCCTGAGTCGTCGGGCTATCGAGTTTGCGAAGTACGTCCAGCGGTGTCCATGTCTCCACTGTCGTACCGCCGCGCGATGCATCGATCACACCAATTGGTACGTTGCTGGCCTTGTGAACACGACGGGCAAACGCGAAGCCGATTGCAGACAGTTCGCGAGCGACCTCAGGCGTACATTCGTTCCAGTCTCCCTTCCGAAAGTGCCGCCCAAACCAGCTGCTGAACTCGTGAAGCCGTGCAAACCCCTTCTTCATTTCAGGCCCCTGACCATAGGGCACGGTCAGAATTCTGATCTGAGGATAATTGGCGGAGACGATTTCCAGGTTGCCATTTTCAACTTTGGCGAGCTCGAATTCCATGTTGCTCTGACCACCCAGAATCCAGACGTCGCCAACGAGGATATTGTGGAGGGTCAGTGTCTGTTGAGCTCCTTTCACAGTGAGCGTCTGCGGCGTTTCGTGAGCAGGTACGGCAGGCAGGGATACTTTCCATGACCGATCTTTACCGGCCATTGCCGAAACCTGTTCGCCAACGAAGCTTACAGTGACCTCTTCCCCCGGATCTGCCCAGCCCCAGATGTGAATAGGCTTGTCGCGTTGCAGCACCATGCCCGATTGGAACACGTTACTCAGCCAGAGCCCGTCGCCAACCGCGGGAATATCAACCACGTCCTCTCGAGGCATCCGCTGTGCATCTACCAGCGGTGAACACAGAACAAGAACTATGAGTGCGGCAATCAACCGCGAGACCTGAAGATTCATCATTGATCAGATTCAATTTTGAGTGAGTTCCGAAAGCCTTCAGTATCGCAAAGACACCTCGCCTGGCTGAGTGCGGCATTAATTCTGCGGGCGTTTCTGACACTCTTTGCGCCATGCTTCCCATTTTGCAGCGAGTTCCGATGTTTTCTCAGGCAGAGTCTTTGCAAGGTTATTCACTTCAGACGGGTCTGCTTTGAGGTCGTACAGTTCCCATGCCGCCTTCGCCTGACGCACTGCCTTCAAATTGCCCTGACGAACTGCGTTGGCTTTGTTGAAGTGCCAGAAGATCTCACGGTGAGGCTGTCGCTGTTCTCCATGAAAGACCGGCAGCAGTGACTTACCGACAGGTGGTTTGGTCTTCTTACCGTTTACTGTTTTGGGGTAAGTAGCTCCGGTGATATCTCGAAACGTGGCGGAGATATCAATGATGTGCCCCACCTGATCCGTCATACCGGACTCGATGACTCCCGGCCAATGAGCAATAAATGGGGTGCGTGTCCCTCCCTCGTAGTCCGTCGATTTAAATTTCCGATACGGCGTATTACTGGCGTTGGCCCACTCAACCGAGACAGTGCGGTAACTTTCTACGGGCCCGGGAGGGATCTCCGGCGTTGTATTCGGCTGTTCCGGGCAGGCTCCATTGTCTGTAAGAAACAGGATCAGCGTGTTATCCCATTCGTCCAGCTCCTTGACCTTGGAAAAGAGCCTTCCAAGATTCTGATCAACTCGGTCAATCATCGCTGCATACACAGCCATCTTCAGATCTTCCGCGTCCTGCTGTTCTTCTGTCAGCGTGTCCCATGCGCGGGCAGCGCGAGTGGACAGCACATGATTCGGACCGATGATCCCCAGTTCCTTCATCCGTTCGAATCGTTGTTTACGAATCGCGTCCCAGCCGATCCGGTATTTGCCCCGATACTTCGCAATATCGTCGGGCCATGCATGCAGCGGATAGTGAGGAGCCGTGTAAGGCAGATAAAGCAGGAATGGCTTATCCTCGCCACGATACTCTTCCAGTCTGTCGATTGCGTATGAGGTGAATGCATCAGTCGTGTAGAAGTTCCTGTCGGGGTTCGTATATCCCATGATGACTTTGTCTTCGATCGCCCATCTCCGGACCCGCGTCTTTCCTTTGCGCCCCGGCGGACCCTCGCCATCTCGTGCCATCAGCCCCGGGTTAAAGAAGTTACAGCAGCCATCCGCGAGGCCGTAATAGCGATCAAATCCGCGCGTGGTGGGTAGCGGCTGTTGATGCCACTTGCCTGCGATGATTGTTCGATATCCGACGGCCCTCAGCACTTCCGCAAACGTGGCACCATGTTCGAGATTGTTGTCGCCAATGGAATAGGCGTAGTTCCCCGTCAACAGTTCTGCACGCGTCGTGTGACATTTGGCTGTGTTATAGAACTGTTTGAACCGCAAACCGCTCGCAGCAAGCTGATTGATATTGGGCGTATTCACTTCACCGCCATAGCACCCGATATCGGAATATCCCATGTCGTCGACCATGATCAGAATGATGTTGGGACGCGTGCGATCCGGTTCCGCCTGAACGGTCAGGGAGTGGGCGACACACGCAAGAATCATAATCGGGATGGCGTATTTCATGAGCATTTATGGTGAATGATGGGTGACAGTTGATTGTGTACTTTAACGGAATAGCTGGTTCGTGTCGGCCGTGGATGGTGAATCGGTGTCGAAACTCGCCCCTCCCCTGGTGAATCGGCAGGACGCCGACTCACGGAGTTCCTCCCCGACTTTATTGAAGAAGGTGGGGGCTCCTGCAGCCTCAACATCGGCGTGTCAATTATTCGGCGACGATCTATGATGAGCCCATGCGCTGTTTACTGACAATTATGTCCTGCCCTGTTTTAGCGATCGTTCCGTGCGTGGCTGCTGAAGACGGAGCTGCAGCGAATCGACAGATCAAGCTCCCAGGCATGGTCATCAACCTGACGAAAAAGTTCGTGGATCTGGAAGCGACAGTCTGCGTGACAGATGGACTGCTTGAACTGGTCGCCTGCACCAACGGCAGTAAAGAACATGAGTCGATTGTGTCGGTGACAGCTCGGGCGATGCACATCCATACCGGACTGCTTGCGATTGGTGCGACCAATGGACGCCCCTCCACAAGACAAAAGGTCAACAGTGATGAAGAGCGCTGGGTTCAGATCCCTGCTCATGGCGATCGAATCAGGATCATGTTTGTCGTGAATGACGAGGGCGGCAAACCGGTGGAACGTCCGGTCCGTGATTTTGTGCTGGCGTCCCGCGAACGCATTGACGAAGTCGATGGGAAAGTGCTTGTTGCCCCTGAGTCAAAGACGAGCAGCAATCAACCACTCAAAGTCTTCCCGGAGACATTTGTGTTTGCCGGGTCCATGTACCGCAAGACAGAACAACCGCCTCATCCTTATTCCGCTGACCTGAGTGGCAACGTCATCTCAATCGCGACATTTGGAGACGAGGTCCTGTGCCTTCCGACCCAACAGAGTCACAACAATCGGGAACTGTACTGGCGAGCAAACCCCAACACACTTCCCAAACGCGGCACGAAGATCACTCTGCGACTTCGAACCGTCCCCAAACAGTCTGAGAAAACGAACCCCACGAAAGAATCATCGAAGTGAAATCTCGCACACGAATGAAGAGTCTCCTGCTGGTCCTGCCTCTGTTGTCCGGACTCATAACTTCCGCGCAGGAATCGTCGTTCTATAAAGACCCACAGGGCATCTTTTCGACACGCCCATCAGAAAAGGCATCACTCACGAACATTCGTCGATTCGGCCCTGTTGGGATCGGGATCGACCTGCTGCAACCTGCGTTTGTGATGCGAATCAGTCACATCGAAGAAGGCTCCCCGGCCGCCGCAACAGAGCTCAAAGCCGGGCAGATCATCGAATCAATCAACGGGCAACGGCTTGCCGACATTGACCCACGCATTCAGCTTGGCCAGATCCTGGAATCGGCGGAAGCATCGGACGGGCTGATTAAGTTCGCCATTAAGGGCATGCCCGATCCTGTCGTCGTACACATTCCCGTTCTGGGAGCGTACAGCAAAACATGGCCGCTGAACTGCCCCAAGTCGGACAGGATCGTGCGCGGAGTCGCAGACTACCTCGCGCAACCAGATGCCACGGAAGGCCTGGGCGGAATTGGAATGCTGTTTCTGCTCTCCACTGGCGATGACCGCGACCTGCCTGTCGTTCAACAGTGGGCACGCAGCCTGAATGCTCACAAGTATCCGTGGTACATTGGATACGGCGGAATCGGGCTTTGCGAATACTACCTCCGCACAGGCGACGAATTCGTCCTGCCGACCATCCAGAAGCTGGTTGATAACGCCGCGCAGGGGCAGTACCTCGACGGCTGGCTTGGACGCGGTGGCGTCAGCCCCACTTACGGCAACGGCCACCTCAATGCAGCCGGAACACTTGTCGTTGGCTTTTACATGCTGGCTAAAGAGTGCGGCGCGGATGTGCCGGATCATGCTTTGAATGGAGCACTTGTTCACTTTTATCGTTATTCGGGGCGCGGCGGCAATCCTTACGGAGACAACCGGACCGAAGCCGGCTTCGTCGACAACGGCAAGAACGGCAAGCTGGCATTTGCAATGGCGGCCGCCGCGGCCGTGACGCCGGACGGTGAGAACTCAGTGTACGCAGCAGCACGAGACGTATGTGCGATTCAGAGCTTCTACACGACAAGTTTCATGCTGCACGGCCACACAGGCGGAGGCATCGGAGAGATCTGGCGCAGCGCGGCCATGGGGTTGCTGTATGAAACGCGTCCACACCATTACCGCGAGTTCATGGACCACCGAAAATGGCACTACGATCTGTCACGACGATTTGATGGTTCATTCGGAATCCTCGGTGGAGCAGGGTACGACAAAGAGCAGTGGGGCGTTGCCTATCCTCTGACTTACACCATCCCGCGCAGGACTCTCCGCATTTCTGGTGCTCCCCCGACGAAACACTCAAAGCAGTTTCGGCTGCCCAAACAGCCATGGGGTACCGCAGCAGACAACATATTCCTGTCGCTCGACGCCGCTGAGTCTGCCGATGGATCGCGGCAGGACCTGACTCGGGAAACACTGGCGAAGGATTCCAGCCGCGCATTCCTGACTCGGTTTCATGGGACACAACAACCCACCGATGACGAAATCCGCAGGTACATTCAGCATCAGGATCACAACATTCGATTCGTGGCCGCCAACAAGGTGCTCGGAATCAACAGCGGCTACATTGGGTGGCGATCGGCAGGCGGCAAAGTTCGAAGTGACCTGGCGATCGAATGCCTGAAACACAACGACCCGCGCGTCCGTCGTGCCATGTACCAGGCAATCGTGAAACGTCCGGACCTCATTACCCGCGAGTTCTTTGAACTCGCAATGCAGGCGGTCGAAAGTGAGTCAGAAGCGTGGTCTGTGAAAGATCCGGCCTTACAAATGATCGGTCACTGTGAGACCGAGTGGATTGTTCCCCACGTCGACGCTCTCCTGCCGTATCTCCAGCACGAAGACTGGTGGTTGCAGAATGCCGCCCTGACTGCATTGACTCCGGTCGTGGCAGACGAGCGGACATTCCGCAAAGTCCTGCCGCCTATTGGGGAACTCGTTCGTCAAAATCAGCGAACGGCCCTGACGGCGGGACTAATGCCAGGAATTCGTGCACGTATCAAAGCCGCGGCACCGGAAGTCCACCAACTGGCAGTGAAGACGCTGAAGGAATCTTACACGGAATTCGCCGGTGTCAGGACGGAACCTGGCGGGCAGGATGTCTCGTCGACCTACGACGCCCACCTCACGTTCATTGCCAGCAGTCTGGCCGACGTTCCGGGTGGACTGGATATCCTGTACGAGATTGCTCGAGAACGTCACCCGAATGAGATCCTGCCGTACAAGGAATACTTTCTGAATGCGGATCCTTCCAGATTTGGTCCCGGGCTTCGCGAAGCCATCAGTCCGATCATCACTGAAGAACTTATTCCTGAGTTTGTTGGACGTAATCGAGAACGACTTCAACAGCTGGCAGCGTCTGAAGTCCAGTCGGGCTATCCGGGGGGATCACGCGACTCCATCGACGGGCTGGTGGCACTCTACAATCGGGCCGGAGCAGACGAGTACGACTGGCACATGTTCATGGACCTGAGAAATGCCGACTGGTCCTACCACAGTTTCGATCCCATTGCTGAAGAGCAGGTTCCTTTTGACCAACTGATTGCTCGTTACCGTGACATCACACTTCCGCCGGGCATGCAGGACTGGTTCCATTCGGACTATGAATCGGACGACACAGCCTGGAAGAAGGGCAAGAGCCCGTTTGGGCAGTACCTTGGAATCCTGCCCACAAAGCCAATTCACAAGTGCGGCCCCGGCTGTACTGGTCCGGGATGCTTTGGGGCAACCAAAGTCAATACGCTGTGGGAAAAGGAAGTCCTGCTGATGCGAGGGCACTTCCGGGTCCCACCAATGAAGGCAGGTCATCGATATCGCCTGCGGATCAATGATGGCAACCATGTAGGCTCGGGAGGCGGCCACATCGTGTACGTCAACGGGCAGCCCCTGATCGAAGCAAAGACCTGCAATGGTCGCGGCTCCGGAGGCCTGCCTAAGGGCGCGTATCTCACGCAGGAACACCTGGAAGCTTTCAGAAGCGGCAGCGTGTGTATCGCGCTCAAGACCTTCCTGCGGTACAACGACAAGTACAAAGTAAAACCAACAACGAAGGAGCCGCAGGGAAAAATCAGTCTGCACATCGAAGAACAGAAACTGCCGCCGATGGGGGACGACCTTGTTCAGAAGTCAGCGACCGTCGTCGCCATGCTTTCAACCGACTGGCAGCTGGCTCAGGATCCCGATGACCGGGAACGGATGGAGGCAGCTCAGAAGTTCCGGTTCAATGGCCGATTTGTGCCCAACACACAACTCATCGGAACATGGAAGGCCGTCGGCATGGTAAAATCGCTTGATGAATTCTCACCGGAGCAGCGAATGAACCCTCGCCAGTCAAAGATCGCTTCGCTGATCTTTCACAGGAATGGTCAAACGGACGATCCGACGAAGCTCTACACGGCCGATATGCTGATGGACCTGACTCGATACGAGGCACTGCGAATGACGGTTCGGCCTTACGGCAATGACGAATACCTGTTCATTGAAGCCGGAGGGTACAACGCTAAACACGGATCGGACTGGCGCCCTGGACTGTCTGTGCTTCGACGAACCCAGTAGACACTCTGCAATTCACTCCGTGGCTCTCCGCGCCCTCCGTGGTTATTCACTACCCGGGGAGCAATTGACCACAGAGAGCACAGAGGGGCGGGTTTCTCTGCCCAGCGATCTAGTGCTGGAACAGGAACTCGTTGGAGTTCACGAGGCTCCACAACAGGTCCTCGTACGCCTGCTCCGGAGTCCGTCCCTCAGCGGCCGCATATCGGCGAAACACATGCAGTTCGCTTTCAGTCGGGCGGCGCGAGTAGGCGGCGAGGTAACACTGTTCGACGATTTCCTGAAGTGATCGACCGGCCTGCAGGAGTTTCCGCGGCCGACTGCTGCCGCTGGCAACTTTGTTCTGGACGAACGTTCCATTCAACAGGGTCAGCGTTTGTGAAAGATTCAGGTCACTGGAACGTTCGCAGTCGCAAACTGACTTTCTTGCAGGCTGCCCAAACACTTTCAGAAAACTCTGACTGAAGTCAGGACTGGGCAACTGAGTCGCCCGAGTACCAGCAGGCAGTCTGGCAAAGGTCTCCGGGACACCTGTCACATCGCAGATCGCGTCCAGCAGTTGTTCCGCGCTCAGGAGTCGACGTCGATAGGTCGAGAAATACTGTTCGTCATCTTCGTTCGCAGGAAGTGACCTTGAAGAACGTTGATAAGTCTGGCTGTTCAGGATCGTTCGCAGGACCCGCCGACGATCAAATCCGTTCAATGCGAAGTCTGCCGCCAGGGCATCGAGGAGAGCCGCGTTGGACGGCGGATTGGAATCGCGAAAGTCGTCGATGGGTTCCACAATCCCGCGGCCCATCACCTGGCTCCAGAGTCGATTCACTTCCACGCGAGCAAAGAATGGGTTCTTCGGGTCTGTGAGCCAATCTGCCAGAATAGTTCGGCGATCGGCATCAACAGCAACATCGAGCTCACCAACACCAGGCAGCCACGGCTTCATCGTCCTGCCAGTTCCCGGCTGTGTTACGTCTCCGGTTTGCGCGACAGAGACAAAGAGTTCGTCACGGCGTGCTGTGGTGTCGCGTTGAACGCGATTAAAGAAGGCCCCCAGGCCATAGTAGTTATCCTGGGTCCATCGTTCGTGTGGGTGATTGTGACACTTGGCGCATTCCAGTCTGGCTCCCAGAAAGATCTGTGCGGTTGATTCCGTGCAGTCATTCGTGTTGGCTGCAGTGCGAAAATAGTTAGCAGCAGGAAACTCAAACGTACTTCCGGAAGCCGTCAGCAGCTGAGACGCGAATTCGTCGTAAGGCGTGTTTTGTTCAAACGCGCGAACGACCCATCGATGGTATTTGAAGACGCCCGGATTGGAGACGCCGGCAGCTCGAATCCGCAGAATGTCGCCCCACTTCAGGGCCATGAATCGGGCATGCTCAGGAGACGCAAGTAACTCATCAATCAGCTCCGCGCGTTTTGCGGAATTCGAGTCAGCAATGAATGACTCAGCCACTTCCGCGGACGGCAGCAGGCCCGTCACATCAAGGTGCAGCCGACGAACAAACTCAAAGTCCGTGCATTGTGGGGAAGGCACAAAGTGCAGCTGCTTCAGCCGTTGATTGACGTGCGTATCGACATAGCTGGATTCCGGCACATCAGGCCAGTGAAACTCGTCGTCGTCAGGAACAGCCAGCAGGTAACTCGTCGCCATGTGTTCAAGATAACGGACGCTGATCGCTGTCTGCCCACGAGCACCTGCGACGCGGGTGACAAGCCCATTAGACGTCACAGTCGCAACTGACTCGTTGGAACTTTTAAAGACCGTGAGGTGTGTTATGTCTCGTTTGGAGCCGTCCGAATACTGACCGGTTACCGTAAACTTCAGAGAAGGAGTATCCTTTGAAAGCTCACTGGAAACAGCCGGACTGAGGGCAATACTCTGGCAGCGGGCTGTCTCTGGCGCATCCAGCTTTGCTCCTTCGGCAATCCAGCGCCGCAGCAGCAGATGTTCAGGACTGCCTTCAATCATCCGATGACCGCCAGCATGCGGGATCTGCATCAGCGGCTTGCGTAACAGCAGACTTGAGTCCGGGCTGAGGGGGCTCACACGACGCCCGGAATACTCAACACGCAGAGTCTTCTCATCAATTGTTGGGTCAAACGCCCGCAGTGAGAGTCGAAACTCACCTTTGCCTTTGGGAGACCCATGGCAGGCTCCGGAACTGCAGTTTAGTCGCGACAGAATCGGCAAGACTTCATTGCGGAGCGAGACAGGCGGCTCCTCCGCTGAAGCAACTCCAGCCACCGCCACTAATACCATCCAGGTCCGAATCATGGCTTGCCTCCCACATGCCCTGTCACTTCAACCGGCTGGCCGGCAACAATTGTGCGAGCCGTCAGGCTGACTCGAACTGGTTTAGCATCCGCTGCCACGGAAAAGGGTACCTTAATCTGGTCCTGCCCGGCGGGAATGGTGACCTGCCGGGGGAGTGTCACTCCGTCCGGTACTTCCGAGAGTTCCACGGTGATCGCAGCTTTGTCGCCCCCCGCACGCGGGACGAATCGCCGCGCTTTTACAGTCAACTGACCTTCGCTGCCAGGTTCAAACGGAACACTGGGGATCGCCGACACAATGAGTGGATCGATGACTCGGAACGGAACCCTTTCCAGTTCGAATTCCTTCGTCTGCCCGCGGTAAGATGCTTCTCCGACAATTCGCACCATCTGCGTTGTTTTCTCTGTCTGTGTTGGACCGCGGAGCTGAAATCGATATTCATTGTTGTCGCTGCGACTCACGGCTCGTTCGCCGCCGCCCGCAGAAAAGCCATCCGGCAAATCGAGGATCGTAATATTGACCATATCCTTGAAGCCCTTAATCCGATCTTTGACCCGAACGGTGAAATAAACTTCGCCAACCAGTCTGGGGAACAGAATCTCACCACCGTCCAGGCTTAGTCCAAAGAAGTCCGGAATCTCCGGACCGACAGAAAGAGCCACCAGCCCATCGAGTCCGGGCGGAGGAAAGGTTGTCTGGGGCCTGGCTTTTCGAAACGCCGCCAATGTACGGGCGACCCGGTCGACTGGCTGGCCGTCAATGTTCGCCGTGCCCCAAATCTCAATGCCCCGTGTCTGCCCGGGTTTCATCTTCGGCGGCAATTCAACTTTAAGGCGTGTTTCCTTCGCCTTCTCGGCAATCACCTCATTGCGTAAGTGAATTCCGTCTTCTGCACCGAAAACGGCCAGTTTGACCGGACCATTGAACCCGCGTCGCTTGACGGTCACTTTGAGGATGGCGTAACCATTCTGCGGCACAATGGCGTGATCCGTCTCAACGGACAATTCAAAATCCGGACGGTCCTCCATCAACTGCACGTGGTAACCAAACTCCGGGCCGCCTCGACCAGTCAACTCGGCAAACCTCAACTCATATTGACCATCCGCAGGCGATGCCCATGACAGTGTCTGGCCACCAGGGCCGGCCTTTCGCATCGCCGCAAGCTGCTGCCCCGATTCATCATGGATGCTCAGGGCAACAACGGTGGGAACACCATTGGAACGGGAGCCATCACGCAGCCGGATTTTCTGTTCCTTCTTCAATTCTATTCGGCAGCGATGAACTTCATCCGGCTGAGCGAATACGCCACTGATCCCTGATGGAACACTGACATCGCAGACAGTCTCGGCATCAGTAACGGACTGAGGATGACTGCTCACAGCGAGCCGCGTGAATCCGGACCCCTGCTGCTGTTCGCTGGAGGCACTTACCGGTATCACAGACGCCCCTGCTTCAGCCGTGACGTTTAATTTCGACTGCTGGCTTCCTATTCCGGCAAGCGCAACCTCAGCCGTATCCCCCACCTGCACAGCAGCCGGCACCGGTGTCGTCAGCAAGGGGAAGTTTCCGAGCCGCAATCGATATCGATAACTGGATGACCCACCGGTCAGCGAGTCTGAAATGGTAATCGAATAGCTGCCGGCCGCCTTGAATCGATAGTGAATCCGGCAGTCACCGGAGAGACCAGGAGAATCATCCGCAAATGCAAGTTCGCGACCGGTCCCATCGAACAAGCTGATCACCGGATCAAGACTCGTGCCCAGCCGTTGTGCCACCGCCTCCACGGAAAGCTCTTGACCAGCAGACACATCAAATGAATAGCGGTCTGCATGCGTCGAATCACAATATCCTTCGACGGCCACCGGAAGCCTGATGAGCTGTCCCTCCACAGACGATGTCGCGCCACGAATCTCCCTGACCGTGGGCAGATCGTCCACCATAAACATCTGCAGGTTGGAAATCCCCGTTCGGGTCGCGATGCGAAGACCATAGATACCCACAGCGGTGTTCGTCGGGACATCGATTCGCCACGGCGCAAGTCTGTCCGTCGGCTCAACAGCAGCGGTCAAAGTGACGGGCAGTTCAGTGGGAACGAGTGCCAGCTGATCGAAATGAGGCGTGCCGCCGACACATTCCATTCGAATCGTGTTCTTGCCCGCTCGCAGAGCAACAACGCACTCCGGTATCCACTTTGTGTCGCCAGGCCCAAATCCCCCTGTCTGTGTGACCGCCGCCTTGTCAGTCAGTTCCTGCCCGTTCAGTGACAACCTAACGGGACGTTCACCTCCGGAAGCGTAGTTAAACTCCAGCACAAAGTTGCCGGCAGCCTCACAGTCAACATCCCACTCAGCCACATTTGCGTTGCCCCCACCAATATTCAGGATGAATGGAGGACGTTTGCCCCATGTCCCGCGGTGGTACTCCTCAGCTTCCAGAATGATCGTACCGGCAGGCGGCTTCTTTGAATCACTGAAAGCAGAACGGACTTCCTGGCTGCCTGAAGATTCACCGGCCCCCAAACGAGAAACCTGAGCCGGAAGATTGGTCCAGAGCGACGTACTGTCAGTGAGCGAAAGCCCGTGAACAACGAGCGTCGAAGCCTCTCCGGGCGCAATGCCGATTGGCTCTACAGAGATTGCCTTAGGCACATCCTGCGCAGACACGCAGGGTGCGAGAAGAACGATCAAAAAGACAAATCGTTTTTGCATGTTCGTCGAGGGCCGTATTCCCGGTATCAGGGGGGGATAATCACCACAGAGGACACAGAGGACACACAGAGGACACACAGAGGCACTGAGCTAATTGCGAAACGCCAGAGTTAGTGCACGACTTGCTCTGTGGTTCTCCGTGTCCCCTGTGGCTGAACCACACTCAGAATACTTCTTCAATCGCAGTCCCACCATGCGCCAGGAAGACGGGGCGATTGGAGGGTGTGTAGATGGGCTTGCTGCGGTCGAGGCCCAGCTTTTCATAGATCGTCGCAGCGTAGTCATCCGGAGTTGTGGCACGGCTTGTGACATAACCTCCGTCGCGATCCGAGGAACCCAGCACCTGACCGCCAGGCACGCCTGCTCCTGCGAGCACAATGGAGTACGCGTTGACCCAGTGATCTCGACCGGCAAAGCGATTCAGCTTCGGCGTGCGACCAAACTCCGTCACAAATGCCACCAGAGTCTCTTCGAGCAGGCCCCGCTCTTCCATGTCTGTGATCAGGGCAGCAAATGCCTGATCGGTGGATCCCATCATGACCCAGTGACCGATCCCGTAGCGACCTTCACCGCCCGCTCCGTTGCGAATCGTCCCGCACGAACCCTTGTTATAGATATAGTCGTGATGATCCCAGTTCATGTTGAAGCCACCGGGAGTCTTTTTTGTCTCCGGCTCCCGGACGTCAACAGTCACAAACCGGACGCCTCGTTCGATGAGACGTCGGCCCAGCATGTAGCACTGACCTCGATGCCCCCGCCCATATCGATCCCGAACGGCAGCGTCTTCGTCGTCCAGTCGGAATGCCTTCTGAGTCAATGGGTTGGTCAGAAGGTCGGCCGCCTGACCGGACAGGTCGTTGAATGTCCGGACCGTGTCGCGTTTCGTTGGAGCGACGCCAACGTTGAGGTTGCTCAACAGGTCCCGACGATCTTTGAAGCGACGCTGGTCAATTCCGGCAAGCAGCCCGAGGTCATTCACCCTCCAGGCTGGATCAGACAGATCTTTGCCGCCTGTCTTGAAGACTTTGCTGCCAGCCGGCAGAAAACCAACTCGTGTTTCCTTGGCCTGTTCATGGTTGCCGGGCACCATAATGTACGGAGGCAGAAACGAGCACTCCGATCCCATCCGATGGGCCACAATGGATCCGATATCCGGCATCTCAAGAGGACCACCTGGCATCTCTCCTGAGAGTGCATATTGGGTTCCCGTGGGATGTCCGTTGGCGCCAGACTTTGTGTGATGCATCCCGCGAATGACTGTCAGTCGATCAGCAAGGGGAGCCGTCTTAGAAAGCAGCGTAGTAAACTGCAGACCGGCAACTGCAGTCGAAATCGGCTTAAACGGGCTGCGGTGTTCGGCAGCGGCTTCCGGCTTGGGGTCCCAGGTGTCAATGTGAGACAGGCCCCCCTGTTCGAGCACGACCAGCACATTCTTCGCCTGAGCTGCACGGCCGCTTGATTCTGCTGCACGAGCAAGAATGGCCTGTTGAAGTGAGAGGCCGCCGGCCAGTCCCAATCCGATAAAACTTCTGCGTTGCATTGAGTCAGTTGTTTAAGGCAGGTGAACGATTGAGGAGGGATCTGTATTGGAATCGACCATTTGGTGCCGCGCCAAGGGCCATTCCGGATCAATCCGGGGGAAATACCTACCCGCCACGTTTTGGAGACGTTCAGACCGACCTTAAGTGGTTCGCTGGGCAGGCAAACGCCCCCTTACTGCTCGCCGGTGCGAGTGCCACTCTCCACGCCTGCCAACGATTCGTCGCCAGAACGTGAAGTCTCAGTTATCATGTGGTCTTCCGACTGTACACCAACGCGCGTGATCATGGACGCGGACTTCGATCCCTATCATCTCTGGCTCAGCATTCCTCCTGCGGAGCAACCTGCGCACCACTATCGATTGCTGGGGCTGGAGCTGTTTGAGGCCAATCCGGATGTCATCGACATCGCTGCGAATCGACTCAGCAGCTGGGTCCGAATGGAGGCAGCCAAAGGCCGGCAAAAGGTCGGAAGGAAACTCCTGCGTCAAATCGATGTCGCCCGAACCATTCTTCTCCACCCAGAGTCGAAGAGCAAATACGACACGGGACTGACGAAGCAGGGGAACTCTCCCGCAGCACAAGAGCAATCAACGCCGTCAGACAGATTTGACCCCTATCACAACTGGCTCGGAATAGCGCCTGCCGAACAGCCGGCCACACATTACCGTCTGTTGGGACTGACGGAATTCGAGGAACACCCGGAGGTCATTACTGCCGCTGCCAGTCGTCAGTCAGCCTACCTTCACACGGCCGCCACAGGAGCCCACCGCAGAGAGAGTCAGCAGCTTCTGAATGAAGTAGCGAAAGCTCGACTCACGCTGCTGGATGACAAACAGCGTGCTGCCTACGACCGATCCCTTCGAAAGAAGAGACATAAAGAACGGGAATCAAAACTGTCTCTCGAAGTTGGGGACGGTCTGGGGCTCTTGGAGAAAGAGTCGCCACGATCGTCGACGGATTCCCTGCAACTGCGGGAACGGAAGTCTCGCCGTCCGACTGAAACATCGCTGGGCGTTCTGGACGCAGAAAACAACCACGGAGTTGAGGAACTGTCACCTGCAACTCGAAATACGTCCCGACTGACGCAGTTCCAGCTACGTGTTCTCGGTTCGTCCGCTGCTGCCCTGCTTATCATTGCGATGCTCAGCTTCGCGTTTCGCCGAGGTTCCAATGACCAGAAACCGGACAACAACATCGCTGACACCACACCGGTCATCAAAGAAGAAGTTCGCCATGAGGACACTCCTCCAGACGGCAAAGATACCAGTCAACAGCCGCCGGCTGGCTCCAAAGCGACGGAGTACCATGCCCTTGTAAAGGGGAGCTTTCAGCACCAGGCAACAGCAATCGAAGAGGACGGACTGCCGTTTTGGTTGTCTGGGGAACCAACGATGCTGAAATCTCAACGGAGGTATCCGCTCGTCATCGTCCTGCATCAGCTTCGAAAGGACGCAAAAACTGACGCTCTTCCGGGACCTCAGGAGATGGCAAAGGCCTGGACCGTACAACCGGGAATGCAGAAGACGTTTCCATGTTTTGTTGTTCAGCCCTACCTCGGAAAGAACGTCAACTGGCAGACCGCACGACAACAACTTGACGCCACTTTACTCGGACTCTTTGAAAGCCTCCCGATCGACAGGAACAGGGTCTACCTGTTCGGTTATGGCAACGGTGGCAAAGCAGCCTTTGAAGCACTCGTTCGGCGGCCTAACTGGTATGCGGCATCAGTCATCGTCTCCAGCTACTCACCTGTTTCACAACTCAAGGGCAAACTCAAGTCCCCCGTGTGGATGTGGATCGGGTCCCAGGACAAGGCAACCAACGCGCGGGGAAGGGTGCCGAAACTCAAAAAGGCGCTCAAAGCGACAGGGCTCGACGTGCGACTGACAGTTGTGCCAGAAGTTGGATTCAATTGCCAGAACACGGCGGCGACCAGCCAGGAGGTGCGAAAGTGGCTGTTCGCACAGCGACGTCCCCCAACGGCAACCGAGGAAAAGAACTCCGTTGGTCAGTCGAAGCAGGCGGGACAACAGCAGCCCCAACGGAAATCAGACGAAAACACTACAGACTGAACTTCTATTCGGGTACACTGAAGAAGCGTGTCTGGCCGTTCTGACGTGTCCCGATCACGCTGGAACAATTCGCGTTCGCGGTTTCATTCTGTGATTTCCTATGTCGGATTCTCGGTCACAATCCACAATCATGCGTCTTCCTAAACGCGTCGTTGTGTCCAACGGGTCCGAGCACCTTGAGATCGAGGCCGCAGACCTTCCTGCCGCCGAGGCCGACGGGTTTTACCGTCCCCGCGATCGTGGACTGACGATCGTCACCAACGGCAGCGAGATTCTGGAGATTCCGCTCGCCGATCTGAGTGCAGCTCAGGGAGATGGATATCGCGACCTGGTTACCGAGGTAGAGAAGCCGAGACGCAAAAAGAAGTCATCTGCCCGGCGCACCCGGAAGTCATCGCAGTTCAGATTTGCCGGGCTGCCGTTACTTCCGTCTGTAGCAACTGGTGATGCTGCAATTAAGACTGGTGAAGAACTCCCCGACTTTAAGGTGAAGTCATTCACACTGGCAGGAGTTGAGGCACTCTCCGTTGCATCCCGGGAGGTCCAGCTTGATGCCGGAACTGCGACTCCACCGGAAGCTGTCGATGCTGCTCGAGTCACACTCGGTGAAGTCGTCGACAAAAACGAGCTGCACCGCCAGGAACTGGAGCAACAACTCAACGAAGCAACCGGGATCGAGAGACTCAAGCTTCTCTGGAAACTGCACCATCCGACTCAGGAACAGCTCAGGGAAGCCTGGCGCAGTTATGGCGTCAGTGTCATTCTGCATGTCGCCATTCTGTTGCTCCTTTCGATGATGCTGCTGAAGGAGGAACTCCGCGAAACCGGAGGAGCTCTGATCAGCGGTGTCGTTGCGGCCAGTGACACCTTCGAAGAACAGTCGGAAGACGTTGAGATTGAAGTCCAGTCAGACTCCGACCTTGACGACGCATCCAGTTCCAGTGCGTCGGACCTCGCAGGCCAGCTCAGTGAGACCCTTGGCAGCGCTGAGAGTCTGAATACATCGTTTGCTGCCTCAGCATTTGGCGGAGGAACTGAGGGGCTCTCGACGGCTCTTGGTGAAGGGCTCGATAAACTGACGGGAGAAAGTGAAAAAACAAATGCAGCTTTCTTCGGGTCGAATCAGGTGGCCAGTCGATTCGTCTTTGTCATCGATAATTCCCTAAGCATGACCAAAGGGCGATTTGAGACCGCTTTGAATGAACTCGCCAAAACAATCATGCGACTCAGTCCCAGGCAGAGTTTTTTCGTCATCTTCTACAGCGACACCGCGTACAGCATTTTTCACCCCCATCCCGCTGACGAACTGCTGCCGGCAACTCCCCGCAACAAGCAGTACGCACTGCAGTGGCTCAGTTCCGTTGAACTCTGCCTGCGAACTGACTGCGAGGAAGCTCTGAAGAAGGCCTACACGCTGAACCCGGACGTCATCTTTGTTCTTGGTGACGGTGCGTTTACGGATAACGACAAAGTTGTGAACGTGATCAGGAACCGCAGCAAAGAAGACAAAGAGATCGTGGTCCACACACTGGGCATGCAGGTCAATCCTGACGCCGCAGCCAAGTTGAAGTTCCTCGCCACCGCGTCCGGGGGAACATACCACGATGTGGGGGTCCACCCTCAGGCGGCCATCATTGCCCAGAAGAACCCTCGTCCACGTCACAGGACTCGCGGCAAAGTCTGGGGTCTCAAGCTTAAGCCCTAGCTGGTCACAAAAGAACTGATGAGCAGTAAGTCCAGCCAGCCAGAAATCACTCCGGTCGGAATCGATCTTGGTACCACCTTTTCCGCCGTGGCATGGCTCGATGTCGAAGGCAGACCGTCAACGGTCCGCAATGCAGAAGGAGAGCTGACAACTCCCAGCGTCGTATTTTTTGACCGCACTGCCCCCATCGTGGGTCTGGAAGCCGTTGAAGCTGGAATTGCAGAACCCGATCGACTTGCTCAGTTTGTAAAACGCAGCGTAGGTGAGTCGATGTTCGAGAAGAAGATCCGAGGAGAAGATCTTCCCTCAGAAGTCATTCTCGCACTCATCCTTCAGAAGCTCAGGCAGGACGCGGAACTCAAGCTCGGCCCGATCAGGAAGGCAGTGGTGACCGTTCCCGCGTTCTTCAACGAGCCGTGCCGTAAAGCGACGATGGATGCCGGACGACTCGCGGGCCTTGACGTGCTGGACATCATCAACGAACCGACAGCTGCTGCAATCACTTATGGAGTCGAGCAGGGCTTCCTCACCCGTGCAGGAGAAAGCAGACAGAAGGAAGTCATCCTGGTATTCGACCTCGGCGGCGGCACATTTGATGTCACCGTCATGCAGATCGATGGCTCCCAATACACCGCGATTGCTTCTGCCGGCGACGTCTACCTTGGCGGTGCCGACTGGGACATGCGCATCGTTGACTACATTGCCTCAGAGTTTCAGGCAGAGTTCGGACGCGATCCAAGAGACGATCCGTCCGCAGCGCAGGAACTCCTGCAGAAGGCCAATCAGGCCAAACACTCGCTGACGGCTCGGGAAGAGATCTCGATCTTTTTTAATCATGACGGCAACCGCCTTCGCAGATCGCTTACGCGAGAGAAGTTTGAACAACTGACACAGGACCTCATGGAGCGGACTCAACTGACGCTCAGTATGGTCCTTAATGAAGCAGGGATGGACTGGGATGAAATCACGCGTGTCCTGCTGGTTGGAGGTTCCACCCGGATGCCGGCTGTCGGCAGGATGCTGGAAGAGATATCCGGGCTTCCGGTCGATCGATCTCTGTCTCCCGACGAAGCCGTCGCTCATGGAGCAGCAATTTATGCGGGCCTGGTTCTCAAATCAGGCAGTGCCCGAGACGGGATGACCGTGACCAATGTCAGCTCGCACGATCTCGGGGTCATGGGTACGGAAACGGCCACGGGACGCAAACGTCGAGGGGTCATGATTGCCCGAAACAGCAAGCTCCCGGCGAAGAAGACCCGAGGATTCGCAACCGCCAAAGACAACCAGCAAAGTGTCCGCGTGGACATCGTCGAAGGCGGTGATGACTCCGGCAATAATGCAACAAAGATAGGAACATGCGTCGTCAGAGACCTTCCTCCCAATCTGCCAAAAGGGACACCGGTTGAAGTCACGTTTCGATACGCGACGAATGGGCGTCTGCAGATCGGTGCCCGGGTGCCTGCTGTCGATCGGAAGGCTGAGCTTTCACTGAACCGATTTGCCGGACTCTCGGAGATTGAATTCGAACGCTGGCACGCACGAATCAACCAGGGATTCGGTGACGACACCATTGTTCCGCCCGAGCCTCCTGCGCCGCCGCCCGCTGAAGGGTCGAAACGCCCGATCCGAAAACTCACGGCCGCAGATGAGGTCTTCTCAGAACAGCCAGCCCCGCTCAAGAAACGCCCCGCAACAAAGCGTCGGAAGAAAGCGTCCCAGGCCCCGGCGAAAGAACAAGGAGAGGAATCGTCGCCACCAAAGAGTGACTGG
>CAJWGB010000077.1 GCA_913031625.1 uncultured Planctomycetaceae bacterium
GCCGAAGGTATTCACCTTCAAAGGTGCCAAGTCCGGCCTGCCCGGTCGCGATCATTGGGGTGCTGCTCAGTCGGTCTTTCTTGCCGGGGGAGGAGTAAAGGGGGGAACTGTCATCGGTGCGACTGACGAACACGGCGGGCATCCTGTCGATCAACCTGTACGCCCGGAGAACCTTGCCGCCACGATTTATGAATCGCTGGGGCTGCCACGCGACATTGTCTGGAAAGACCAGCTCAGCCGTCCTCACCAGGTTTATCATGGGGACCCCATCGCCGGCCTGAAGTCCTAAGCAGAATGCCGACCGACGAGTACCTGGCATTTGCAGCAATCACAGTTGCCCCGTTTCTGTTTGTCTTGCTCCTTGCGATCTCATTCAAGCCGTTCGAGCAGGTTTTGAGCATGTCTATCGCGGGGCCGAAGACATGGCGAGGCTGGTCCGGGCCTCGTGCATCTTAGTTTCCCACCTACCGCGCTGTGCTCGTCTGAGTAACGCTGCGTGGCGCAAATGCGTCAATGCCGCGTTTAGGCTGTGCGTTTGAGGCAGAGTCAGAAGAAGATGCTCGTGAGCAGGCGACCGCTTGGTATATCGAGCAGTTGTTGTCGTCTGGAGTTACAGCAATTCAGGCAGTCTTTAAGGTCTCACTCCTGAGGGCTTCCTGATCGCAATTCTTCTGGAAGACAGTTCACCGGGCGGCACTCTCAGGACGGCAATTCTCTCTCCATCTGCACCAGTGAACGGAATGCTCACCGGATCGGCAGTAGGGTTGAAAGCAGTAAGGGTCAATTCAGCATTGTTTCGGAACACGCCATAGTGAGGCCATGCTGCCTGAACTGAAACGTCTACATTTCCGGCGCCGTCAAAGAAATGAACCCAGTTGTAGACGTTGGCGAAACTGTTGCCGTCGAAGTCAAGTGCGACAGACTCGTCATATCGATTCAGTACGGCCTGAGGGTTCGAAAATGCCTCGAACATCCACATGTTGTCAAACCAGCGATCTTCGAGACCGCCCTTCTCTTTTCTGAAGTCGGCGAAGATCTGCTTTGCATGATGAAGGTCGTAGCTCAGATACATTGAGCCTGGCGTGATGGGAATGAACTGAATTCCATACACATACTCCTTGAAATCAAAGTAGCCGGGATGTGAGGCTCTGCCGCCCAGCAGAAGCGAAACGAAGTTGTGCTGGAATTCTGCGTCGTTCGGATAGATGTCGTTATCGACATCAAAGTAATACTGGCGGGTGGCAGCAGCTTCTGTGACGTACCCCCAGATGCCGTGGTCTCGCAGTTGCTCGTCACCAGTCACCATTCCCCACAGGATAATCGCCTCCCATGCATGCATGGCCTCTGAGGATGATTCCTGATCATTCCCATCATCCTCGTCGCCGTCTCCGTGGCCACCAGCGCCCTTTGCCCAGCAGTGTCCTTCGTACGCATCCATCATTCTCTGATGAGGCAGGAGTTTGTGGTCACGTTTCGGAGAGTTGTAGTCGTGGATCAACAGTTCAACCATGGGGCCGTAGTCTGTTCTGAACTGCTGGTCGTAAAGTGACACGATCGCAGCCGCATAGACAAAATGACCGTAGTGGAAATGATGATCCGTGAAGTCGTAGGTGAAGAATCCGGAATTCATCCCGATTAGCCCACCGCAACGCCGGTCATAAAAAAGTAGTGATCCTTTTCGCCGGGGGTTGCAGTGAACCAGTCGACAAGTTGTTCACGCAGTCGCCGCAACAGGGTGTCACGGGCACGCCTGTTCTTAGACTGGTCTGCGATGGGGATCAGCCTCGCGATGTGAGCAATCTGCTTGCCCCCGAAATAAGTGTCGCTGGGCTTGATGGCTGGATTGCCCTGCTTCATCAGTTCAGCCACGATCGGGTCCGTGGATGAGGTGAAGAGTTCCTTTTTGTCTGCAATCCTGTCCAGTAGTTGGTGCAGGTGTCTGACGTTAAAGCCGTCAGAGACTGGTTCCGGCAGGTATGGCAGTACTCCATGAAACGGTTCGACTGTTGTGAATCGGTTTCCCTGAATCACTCGCAGTTGTCCTCTCAGTGATTCATAGGTGCCGACAGTCTCAGGAACTTCTTGCCTCTTGTAATGGTGTGGGAATAGTGTGAGGAGTCCGGGAGAGGAATCACCCTGAACCGGCTGAGTTTCAATTCTGTACTCGGTCGTAACGTGCCCTGCCTGCATGTCGTAGGAGTATTCGACTCGGGAGTCTGTCACGTGCTGAAAGGCCGCTTTGTGCAGGGTGTTAAATTCGGTCTCCTTCGGGACGGCGGCAACGGACAGGTACGTTCCGTCGGAGAATGTGAATTGCCGTTGTTCCTCATCAGCAACGGCTTCCTTCGCGATATAGAAGATCCCATACTCCTGACCGTTCTCGAGTCGGATATGCAGGGCATCTTTGCGACGCCGGATGACTCTCGGAGGCGAATGAAACCGTATGACGGGGGTGCCGGATCTGAAGGTTGCGTAGGCGAACGGCAGTCCATGTCCGATCGTGGCTGTCCAGTCTGCCGACTGATTCGCAAACAGGATGTCGACAGTGAAGTCGCTCCAGTCTTCCGCCAGGGCCCGTGCATACTTCTCGCCTTTGGCACCGATCGTGAAGTCGGCTTGAAACGGAGTAATAACTGCCTGTTCGGTCGTGCGCACCTGCGGGCGGTCAACCTGCAGGCCATCAGCGTCGCAGCGAAATGCGAGCGGGAATGCGAATAGATTCTGTGAGAATGGCTGTGTCAGAACTGACGTCCACCAGTCGCTGGTGGGATAAGGATTAGGAGCATCGTCCGCGATGTAGACGTTGAATTGCGTCCCGTGATCGCTGGGGCCGAATTCGGTGAGGGACGTGGTGTAACTGCCCTTTCCTGCAGCAACGATCTGTGCCTGGCAAACCGGCAACTGCGCAGGAAGTGCAGTTGCGAGCAACAGCAGGTGCAATGCCATAGATCCACTGGACTTACTGTGCCCCATTGAATTCCCTCTCCGGGCTGTCACCTTTTCAGAAACATCTCGTCAAGGTTCAACAGCACGTTGCAGACAATCGTCATCGCCGCAGCTTCAGTGGCAGACATGCCTTCGGGAAGCTTACCCAACGGGTCGGTAGCCAGCTGCATTGCTTCGTTTGGCTGCTTGGTCAGTTCGGCCAGTGATTCTGCGAACAGCTGCTCCAGAGCTGCCTGCTCGGAGGTCGTTGGTGGCCGCAGCAGACATCGGCGAAATGCATGTGTCAGTTGGAGGCCTCGATTTTCGTTATGCTTTAGTGCGACTCTTGCCAGCGACTGGGCGGCTTCGACATAGACAGGATCATTGAGTGTGACGAGGGCCTGTAAAGGGGTATTGGTTCGATTGCGCCGCACGGTGCAGACTTCGCGGTTTGGGGCATCGAATGTGGCCATCGACGGGTAGGGATTACTGCGGCGCCACGTTGTGTAGAGGCCTCGCCGGTAGCGATCTTCGCCGCCACTGGTTTTCCAGTCCGTTGAGCTTCCAAAGGCGGCGGTGAGCCCCATGCTTGGTTGTGGTGGCTTTACGGGGGCTCCGTACATCCGGCGACTCAGCAGGCCGCTTACGGCCAGTGCCTGGTCGCGAATCATTTCTGCGCTGTGGCGGATTCGAGGGCCACGAGACAGCCAGCGATTATCCGGATCAGCATTCAAAGATGCTTCAGAAGCATGGACGCTCTGTCGGTAAGTGGCAGAGGTGACAATCAGACGAACCAGAGCCTTTCGATCCCAACCCGTGCGAACAACTTCGGTTGCCAGCCAGTCCAGGAGTTGTGGATGGGTTGGTGGCTCGCCCTGTGAACCGAATTCCTCACTGGTCACCACAATCCCTCGGCCAAAGATGGTCTCCCAATAGCGGTTGGCGAGGACTCTTGCGGTGAGTGGGTTCTCGGGACTCACCAGCCAGCGGGCCAGCGTCATTCTGTCTGGTTGATCACCCTGAGGAGCAGCATGAAAGGTGGCAGGGAAGCCGCGTTCAACAACGTTTCCCCTGTCGAGATAATTACCGCGGAACTGCAGTCGGGTTTCGCGGCCTTTGCCGGCCATCTCTCGCAGTACCGGGACAGAGGTTGCCGGCTTCATCGATGCCAGTTGTTTCTTGGCGGCAGCCAGTGAGTCGCGAGGCCCTTTAAGTGATGGCGCGACTCGCGTGCGATACCATACGGCCAGTGTGGCGGCTTCATCTTCTGATCGATCCCCCGCTTCTTTGTCGAGCACTGCCAGGGCCTCTCCGCTCAATCTGGATCGCTCAATACTGGCCGCATCGGACGTGACTGAAAACGCGAACTGTCCGAGCAGGTGATTTGTGTGTGGTGAATTCTGTTCAATAATGACTCGCAGAGTGCCGGCTTCTTCGAACTGCAGGGTCTCGGCAGGTACCAGGGTGAGTTCGTGAGCCTCCGGAATTGCTCCTCCAACTGCCCAGCCATCCTCTGTGCCCGTTTTTCCAGTCAGGACGTCTGCGGGGGCAAATTGGGGCTGCTGATAGTCCGCAAAGGCCGCGGCAAATCGAATGTCCCTGATGTTGCTCGGAGACCATGCTGCACTTGGGTTGGGAGGTTCTGCGACTGTTTTCTCCCAGACAGGCTGCCGTTCTTTATCCAGTAGTTGAATCGTGAAATTATTCAGCCGAGTGTGCAGGCTGTTATCCGTCCTGTTCCAGATTCGTAGATTCTCAATCTGTTTTGCTCCTCCAAGGTCGAGTTCCCACCACGGGTTGTTCACAGTTTCCGTGTGTGTGACCGACTTTGCGGCGTTGTAGTCGCCGTTGGTATTTCCGTCGATGGCGAGCTCCGGCGGGCCGGCGAATGCAGTTGAATGCTGAGTTGCCTTTCCGCTTGTGGCAATGTTCTTCCCGTTGCTCATCACTTCCACTTCCGCAAGTGAGAGAATCTGGTTGTTGCCGTTGTTCGTGATCCGTACGAACCGGGCTTTTGGAGCGGCGTCAGACTGAGGGACAAACTGAGCTCGCAGCCCCGTGATTACGAAGTTGCCTCCCGCCAGACCCGCGCCTTTGCCAGGCAATGAGTCACTCGGCAGGGTTGTGAGCTTGAGCGCCGCCAGCTTTTGAATTCCCGGCAGGTCAATCAGATATGTGTCTTTCTCGGCCGGTTTGGTAATCAGAATGTGGCCGGACTCGAGGATCTCTGATTCGAGTTCACTGCTGCGTTTGATGCCAGCTGCCTTAGCCGGCGTCCAGTTCGCAGAACCTTTAAGACGACCTTCCCACTCTGTCTGAGCGGCCGCAAGTTCTGGTGTGGGAGTGGCGAGTGTTTCTTCGAGTTGTGTGACCTTCAGCAGAAGGCTCTCTTTCTGCTGCAACTGTTCATCACTGAAAACGTCGATCCGCGGGGACTCATCGCGGCGGTCTGCGTCTTGAGTGTTATTCAGGATGGCGAACAGCTGGAAGTATTCCTGCTGTGTAATCGGGTCATACTTGTGGGTGTGACATTGAGCACACGCCATCGTGGTGCCCATCCAGACGGCCATTGTCGTATTCACTCGGTCGACAATGGCAACGTTGCGAAATTCTTCGTCCTGAGTTCCACCTTCGTTGTTTGTCAGTGTGTTGCGGTGAAAGGCTGTCGCCACCAACTGAGACGTTGAAGGATTCTCAAGCATGTCCCCGGCGATCTGCTCAATCGTAAACTGGTCAAACGGCATGTTGTCGTTGAAGGACCGAATTACCCAGTCACGGTACCCCCAGATTGTTCGCGGCGGGTCATCTGCATAGCCCGCGCTGTCAGCGTAGCGGGCAAGGTCCAGCCATTTACGCGCCCAGTGTTCTCCAAAGGCTGGGCTGGCGAGGAGTCGGTCTACGAGCTTCTCATAGGCCATGGGATCCTTACTCCTGGCAAATGTTTCCGCCTCCTCCAGTGTGGGAGGCAGCCCTGTCAGGTCGAGCGTGACGCGACGTATGAGGGCGAATCGATCTGCCTCTGCGAGCGGTTTGAGGTTTCGCTGAAGCATCTGTCGGAGAGTGAAATGGTCGACTGCATTTTTTGCCCAACTGGCATGAGATGCTGGTAGGTCGGGGACGCTTGCTCGCTGAGGTTTCACATAGGACCAGTGGGCTGAGAACTTTGCTCCCTGAGCAACCCATTTTGTGAGAGTCTCGATTTCCTGTTTCGTCAGTGGAGCTCCGTGGTCCGCCGGTGGCATACGAAGATCATCGTCGCTGGATGTGATTCGGTTAATGAGCGCACTGGCGTTCGGCTTTCCTGGCACGATCGCAGTCGTCCCGGATTCCAGTTCCTGAGTTGCTGATGCTGCCTGATCAAGCCGTAGTCCGGCTTCCCGACCGCTGTCGTCAGGGCCATGACACAGCAGGCAGTTGTTGGAAAGAATCGGACGGACGTCACGGTTGAAGTCAATTTCCTGTGCCGACGCACTGAGAGTGAACAGAGAGCAAAAGAGAAGCAAACCAGCGTCGCGGCGGAGCATGATCGAATGCCTGGCGGGGAAAGGTCTGTGGCAGTGAGAATGCGAGATCGCAGGCTGTTCATCTTATCACAGGTGCAACTAACATGCACCAATGAAACAGCGGTTTGGGATCCAGCAGCGTCTCCTGATTATCGCGGTCTTCGGGATCGTTGTGGCGGGCGTTGCATGGCAGATTTCAAAACCGGCCCCGCTTACTGAAGCGCTTCGGAAGAACAGTAGCTCTCATCCTCCGGAATATCTGCTGAAGCTCGCTCGACAGCGTCTGAAGGAAGCTCCGGATGACTGGCCAACAGTGATTCTGGCGGCTCGGCTTTGCAGGCAGCTGAATGATGCGCGCGGTGAGCTGAGCTTCCTGGAACGTCTTCCCATCGACGGAACAGATGACAACGCGTCGCGGCATCGACGCCGGGCAGAACTCTATGTTCTTCAGGGGGAACCTTCGTCAGCGATCAGAATCCTACTTGAAGTGCTTGCTGTCCGTGCGGACGACGACATGACTGTGTCTCGTCTGGCGCGTATCCGCGCCCAGTTTGGATTTCGTGTTGAGGCGGTAAGGCTCTTAAGGGAATTGTTGTCGCGTGGGCATGTAACTCGGCAGGATCTGATCAGTCTTGCTCTCAATGGAGGGCAACTTGAGTCACCGTCAATGCTCGAGCGACTGGCACGAAGAGCCGGTTCGGTTCCTGATCCAGTACTTGCTCACGCGTTGGTCGTTCTCGCCCGGATGCGAAGGGATGTGCCCGAAGTTATCAGGCTTCTGGCGGCTCAGTCTGGCTCAGATGACCTGAGTCGCATGTCTGTCCGGCTGGCGTTTGAGACTGGGAAGAAGGACGTCACGCATTTTGAAGCCCTGAGCCGCCTGCTCAGTATGAAAACACCTCATCCGGATACATGGCGACTCTGTGCAGATGCAGCACTCAATTCAGGAAGTAACGAGACAGCATTGATTGCTGTGCAGAACTCCCTCAGGGCGGACCCGTGGAATCAGGAGAGCCTTGCGGTTCTTGAAGGCCTGATGAGAAGCAGTAGTCCGGCGGAGGCCGAAAAACTGCCCGCCATTCGGTCCGAACTCAAACGAATCCACGTCCTCGCTCGCCGCGTTCGTGATAGATCTGATTCGGACGACATTGTGAGTCTGGCGATGTCGATGGCACGGCTTGGTCGATTTCAGGAAGCTCTGGAGTGGGCTCGTCTGGCACCACGGTCCCGCTCTGCGAGGCAGCTGGTACGTGCTCGTGGTCGCATCCCACAGAGCGAACAACTGCCGGACTTCGTGACACAGAATGTCAGCGGTACAAAAGAGGTTCTGGAATGGCTGAACACTCGTATAAAGGATACGAAGGTGTCCCGAATCGGGCTGACGCAGCCGGAGCTGCGTGATGTGGCGGCGGACGTCGATCTGGCGTTTCGATACGAAAACGGCGTCCGCGCAGAGCAGGAAGGACTGTTTATGCATCAATGGACGGGAGGCGGAGTGGCGGAACTGGATCTGGACAATGATCTCTGGCCGGACCTGTTCTTTTCGCAGGGAGGGGATCTGGAGAAACCTGACGCGCAGTCAGAGGACGGCATGTTTCGAAACGTGCAAGGGACGAGGTTTGAGGCTGTCGCTGATTTGGCCATGAAGTATGAGGGAGGGTTTGGCCAGGGAGTGGCTGCCGGCGACATCGACAACGACGGCTTCACCGATCTGTTGGTGGCACGCGCAGGGGAGAATGTTCTCCTCCTGAACCAGGGCGATGGGACTTTCCTCCAATCTGAGCTCTATCCGGCTGAAGATTCCTGGACTACGAGCGTGGCCGTCGCGGATATAGACGGCGATGCTAACCCGGACATCTACGAGGTGAATTACCTCACAGGAGACAGCGTTTACACTCAACGTTGTGACCATGACGGACGTCAGAGAATCTGTGCTCCCACAGACTTTCCTCCAGCGCCGGACCGCATCCTGCTGGCTGATGGAAGAGGCGGGTTTATGCCGTATGACCGGTCTGCGAACGGCGCTGAACGAGGTATGGGCGTCATGATTGCTGAACTTGACGGTGATCCCGGAGTCGAGATCTATATCGCCAATGACGAAGGCCCTAACCAGCTGTTGTCCTTGCAAGACATGGAGCTCGTTGACGAAGGCGTGACTACCGGGCTTGCATATGGCCGCGATGGACGAGCCCTGGGGAGTATGGGGATTGCGATTGGAACCCCGATGAAAGACGGGCGCCCGGTTCTGTTTGTCACCAACTATTATTCTGAACCCAACAATTTCTATCGATCCGTCATGCCAGGTTCGTTTGTCGATCAGACTTCTGCGGTCCGACTCCTGCAGCCGGGTTACACAATGCTCGGTTTCGGATGCTGTTTCCGCGATCTGAATGCAGACGGGGAAGACGACCTGATCGTCGCGAACGGGCATCTTGATGATTTCACTCACTACAATCACCCGTTTCAGATGCCGACTCAGATCTGTCTGAATGGCGGCGACGGTCAGTTCCGGCTGGCGGCCGCGAACGATGGCTACCTGAGCCGACATCATCTCGGTCGCAGTGTCGTGACAACGGACTGGAACGGGGATGGTGCACCTGATGTTGTGGTTACGCACCTTGACTCACCAGTTGCTCTGCTCGAGAACCAGCTGAGTTTCGATGAACTCTCCGTTCAGGTCGTCGGGACGAATTCTGCTCGTGATGCAGTCGGGACTGTCATTGTGTCACGGGACATTCAGCGGTATGTGACTGCTGGAGATGGCTATCAGTCGTCAGGTGGTCGCTGGCAACCGCTACCTACTGATTCCGGCACACTTCGATTCCGACTGCCGGGACAACATGAACAACAGGTTAAGTCGCCTGGTCGTGGAGGGGCGTATCGCTTCATTGAGCACAGCCGGGAGTTGTTTCGGCTCCCTTTGTAGGCAGGTGCAAATCTGGCGAGGGCCGCTATCGAAATGCCGAACGCCGGATCGCCCCCGGCTGCGGGCACCGTGAGTGTGCTCGCTTTTCGTCTACGGTGTTGTTGGCTGCCTGAGCTACGTCTCTGGCAGCCGGAGTCAATCCGCTGCAGCGATCCGTGCTGTGAGGGAAAGTACACCAGGGAGGCGAAAGCCGGTCAGATTGTGATGATCTGTCATCAGGCCAGTGGCCAGGACAGGATAGAGATGCTTGCTCAGCAAAAAAGCAGTTCCAGCTCTTGTCTGAGGAATGCTCTCGTGTTCCCTGTCCCCGGCTGCTGCTGTCTTGCCGCTGGTAAACCGATGTGGCACAATTGGCAAAGTCAACCCGAATACGCACACCGCAGGACATAAAGTGAAGGACCACGCTGACGGAGAATCCCGCTTGATCCCCCGATCTCGGCGGCTGGTATGGGACCTCATGTACTTCAATCGGCACGTGCCACTGTGCGGACACGATCGTTCAATGAACCTCACGGCACTTGATGCCGCGAGACAGTCGGGGGACGGTGTGCGTATCTCATGGCCCGCACTGATTGCCAAAGCATACGGGCTCGTCGCTCAGGACTTTCCGGCCCTTCGGCGAACGTGGTACCGTTGGCCCATCGCCCACACATATCAGCATCCGTTCAGCGTTGCCTCCGTTGCCGTACATCGCGAATACAAAAACGAACCATGGGTGTTTTGGGGATTGATTGAGTCACCGGAAACCATGTCTCTGCCGGACATTCAGGAGAAAATGACTGAATTCCAGGAGAACATTCCGGGGGCCGTGTTTCGGCCACAACTCAAGCTCACGTCCTGGCCTACACCGCTGCGAAGACTGATTTGGGGCTGGAATCTGGCAGTCGCAAAGAAGATGCGGGCGAAACGGTTTGGGACATTCTTTCTTTCGACTCTTGGAAGTCGCGGAGTGGAGATCCAGGTACCGCCGTCGGTCCACACCGGTTGCCTGACGTTCGGCCCCCTCAGTACCACGGGCGATTGTCGGGTAACGCTCGCATATGATCACAGGATCATGGATGGGGTGTATGTCGCAGACTGCCTTGCCGCTCTGGAGTCACATTTATCAGATTCAATTCTCAAGGAAGTATTGGATCTCAGAGACGAAAATCCGAACATTACCGAGGCAGCCTGAGTTGGCTCAGACTGCCATCGACAGGAAACTGCTTCCGTCTTTGTAACTTGTTGTCATAATTCGTTTGCCGCATGAAGTGTAGGTTAGCCGAAGGCCGAGAGGCCTCGGGTGTCAACGAGCGGCCAGACAGTGCGTTTCGCCCGGACGTTCACGTGACTCTGCTAACGATAGCAGTGCTGCCAAACGACTTACGTCGACAGATGCCCATTCCTCTACTTCGGCGACGGAGTTTCACGGAAGAGTGGGCTGTGAACGACAGCGGCAATCGTTTCCACGATTCGATAATCGTGACGTGCTGACGTCTCCAGAATTCTGTCAATGGCTGCTTCATCGCGCGGTTCGACTCCATTGGCAAACGTCAGCAACCGCACAATGAAGCACCTCGTGAATCGGGCCTGATTTACGTCTGATTTCAACAGTTCGCGGAACTCGCGGATGTCGGTGTAGCGAGTTCCATCGAGGAGCTCGGCAGTGGTGTCTACCGGGACTCCACCAGAGCGACGCTCGCCTTTGACGCTGGACTGAAGGTGGGAAGTGTAATTTTCTCGCCACGCTCCGACTGGATCAAAGTTCTCGAATGCATATCCCCACGGGTCGATCCTGCGATGACAGGCGGAACAGTTCGGGTCGGCCGCGTGCGCGGACAGGATTTCCCGAATTGTCCTTGCCTGCCGAATGTCCGGTTCTGAGATTTCAACATCAGCGGGCGGTGGTGATGGCTTGATATCAAGGAACGTCTCCATGACGTAAACCGCTCGGTGGATCGGTGAGGTGCTGAGACTGTCTGCAGTCAGGGTCAGAAATGCGCCAGTTCCCAGCAGACCACCTCGGCGTCCATCCTTAAACTGGTGGCGACGAAACTTCGAGTCGAGTGGAACCTTTACTTCGTAGACGGCGGCCAAATCTGCGTTGATGAATGAATAGTCTGCGGTCAGCAACTCGGGCAGCGGCACGTTATTCTTCACTGCATGACGAAAGAGCTGACGGACTTCTTCAATCATATCTTCACTAAGCCGTTTACGATCGTAGAGCGGAAACTGAACCGGGTCCGGCGACATAAAGTTGATGCGATCCAGTTGCAGCCACTGATACGGAAATGCCTGTATGAATCCGAGTCCGTGTTCTGATTTCAGTGTGGTTCGGACGTGCTTCAGGACAGCCTCCCACTCCTCCAGTTCTCCTGCAGAAATCCGTTGGCGCAGATCTGCTGAGGGAATCGTCGCGCTAAACAACGAACTGAGTCTGGCCGCGTAGCGATCGTGATCGTTCAGGTCGTCGTGTCCCAGCAACAGGAACGAGGGGGAAACAAGAATTGCGATCACACCTTCTCGGAATGCCTGAACAGTCCCGATTTCCGATGCCCGCGTTTGAACCAGACGGGTGATTCGGTCCAGTTCTCCTGCCTGTGGCGCTCGACGCCAGGCACGCTCGGCAATCGGTATCAGGATCGACTCTGCATTCTCTATCTTCGGGGCGCTGCCGATTAGCCTGCGATGACGCGCAGGTGGCCATGATTCGTAGAAGGGCCCCTCTATTTCGGCACCAAAGAGTCTCGGGCGTGGTCCCTGCCAGTATCCCGTCCAGTGCACCCAGTGACCGGGCACTGTGGATCGTGTTTTTGCCCGAGGCACTTCTTCGCGCACAACGCGATCGTACAGGACACGATTGTGCTTCTGCAGGTAGTCATGCGCAATGCGGTATTGAAATTTAAAGTTGCCATTTCCTTTGAGACGCAGTGCATCTGTTGGATAGGACAATTTGATTCGAGTTCCGGCGGCCAGCCACTCATTCAGCTCAAGAACGGTTTCCTCTTCGTCTTTCAGGTCGAAGTCTCGAGTTCGGTCCCCCATATGGACCCGGAGTCGAATTGGGTCACCGGGGTAATGTCCGGTTTCCTGCCAGTCGTAGATTGTCCGGTCGATGCCCGCCGCACGAATTCGGAGTCGGTACCGTCCTGAGGCCGGGACTTCCTCAAAGTTGGCAAAGTAGACATGCTTGCGCATGTCCAGGATTTCGATGCTGCGGTTCGTCCTGTTTGCTCGTTCTGCTCGAGCTCGATTTCCGGATTCCGTCAGCCGCAGATCATCGGAGGAAACCACCACGCGTTTGGATTTGGGCTGGTCTCCGGTGAGCAGCGTCGCCTCGACGATTCGGCGGAATACGTTGACGTACTGATCCAGGTGATACTCGCTCATGCCAAGCGTGTCCCCGTGCGTGTCAAACCCGTGATGTAAGGTGTCTCCCAAAAGTCCTGCAGCTGGCCGATGTGTCCCCGGATCTTCAATCTGAAGGATGTCTGATACGCTGTTGAGAAGCTCGCGATTATTCAGTCGTCGGGGAGGCAACTTGTGGTCAAATGCGATCGGGTGTTGCTCAAGATTCTGCCTGAGAAACTGAACCAGCTTTTCTCTGTCTGCTGGACTCAGCTTCGAGCTTTTGGGGGGAGGCATTTCCCCGGCGTCAACATATTCGAGACACGTCCTCCACAACTCATGAGTTGCTGCCGTCGGATGAGTTCCCAGACTGGTGATCTCAAAGCCGCCTTTGGGAGACAGCCCGCTGTGACAATTCTGACAATGAGTCTTCAGCAACTCGTTGGCCGAGCAGTTTGGGAACAGCAGAATCGCCAGGCCGTAAATTGCCACGTGGATGATGCGTCTGAACGAAACGACACAGGGCTTGATTCTAAACATTGCTGGCACCTGCGAACGGAAGGTTGAATTTCGCGGTGCTGGTATTAAACGAGTCCCGTTCAATTCCGAAACGCTGCAGGAGTGTCACGAACAGGTTGCAGAGTGGCATGTTGTTGCCAGCGGCGTCCCGTGTGTCCACGTGTCCTTTGTGCCTGAATCCACCTCCTGCCACGAAGATGGGCAGGTTGCGGTTGGAGTGTGTCCCACCGTAACCCATCCCGCTGCCGAACAGTATCACGGTGTTATCCAGGAGTGTTCCATTAGTGCCCGGTTCACGAATTGAGTCGAGCTTCTTCATCATTCGGGACAACTGAGCAATCTGGAATGACTCGATGGATACAAGCTCGTCGACTACGTCTTCTTTCTTTCCGTTGTGAGTACACGCGTGGTAGCCTCTGGTGACGCCGCTCACGTCCGTGTACTTCAGTTCCGGAGAAAACCCGATGGTGGCGACTCGTGTCAGGTCTGTCTCAAACGCGTATGCAATCATGTCAAAGACTGCGTCGTAGCGGTTGTGGATCGTTACTTCGCCGCCAGAGAAGTGTTCAGAAATGTCGAACTTTGGTTTGTCCTTTTCAATCCACTGTGCCCGGTCAGTCAGGGTCGTCTCAAGTGCTCTTACAGAATCGGCGAATTGCTCCAGCCGGGTTCGGTCCTCCCTGCCCGACTTACGCTGCAGTGTGCCCAGTTCGCCGCGGACTGCGTCGAGAATACTCCCGTTCGATTCGATAACCTGACGCCTGGCTCTCCGTTCTTTATCAGTGAGATTCAGGAAAAGGTGATCGAACAGTTGTTGAGCATCGGTGAATGGGCGGATATCAACTCCGTTTGCATCCCAGCTCATCCGAATCGTGCGCTGCATCGTGGCATGCACTGAGGGAAATCGCACACGCCCTCCCGTCCTGCGCGCGATGTGCTGGTCGAGTGACATGTTTTTCTCTGGAAACGCCTGGCTTGTCTCCGGCAGGACTCCGCTGAGGAATGCCAGCTCTCGACCGTGACCGCTCTGCATCCCGTGATCCGTATGCGACAGGATGGTCAACCGATCCTTAACCCACTCCAGTGACTCAAGTGTTGGCGAGATTGTGAACTTCCGACCGTAGTCTCCGGGAAAGAAATGTTCTGGGTGCATGCCGAACGGATTCCCAACGATCAGCAACCGGGTTGGCGTTGGATTTGGCGCGGCGTCAGCGGGGTTCGCGTTCAGCAGCGGCAGCGCAAGCGTGCCTCCGATACCCTTGAGAAAGCGACGTCGACGCTGGTCCATAGTGAGCTCACATACTCTGGGATGAAACTTGTCAGCTTAGCACCATGACGTTGTCGGCGCTGATTCTGCATTCAGTTTTTCTGAAAGATTCTCAGCCAGTCTCAGAACGGGGGCTCGGCCGGCGCAACTGCTGCCGTGGGCTCAGTGATTGAAGTGGATTCCTCCGGGGGACGCCAGTCGTGCAGGTGCAACTGCACGCTCTCAAACCCTCGATATGAATTGATCTGCGGCGCAAAACTAATGGAGACAGGGCCCTCAACGGCCGCAATTTCCTCGGCCCACTCTCCTCGTCCAAACGCCACGACTCTCATCTTTGTTCTGTGCTGACTTACCCGCAGCGCCAGATGTCGATCTCCTTCACCCATCGTTTTGGGAGGCTCTGTCAATTCAACGCGTCGAGCGGCAAAACGAGGCTCCGGGTTAGCTTCGCCGAACGGCCCCAAATGCTGAAGTTCGGCAACTGCTCGTCGAGTCACTTCAGACAAGTGCACTTCAGCGTCGACCCGCAATGCAGTGTCGTCTTCGGTAGGTGCAAAGTTCTCACGCGCCCAGTTGGCGAGTGCCACGCGGAATTCCTCGACACGCGACGCGTCAATCTGGAGCCCGGCGGCCGCCCTGTGACCACCACAGCCAAGTAGTGTGTCGCGACACGCAGCGAGGCCCGTGTACATGTCGAAGCCTGCAAACGAACGAGCACTCCCCTGCCCGGTTCCATCATCCTTGAGGGAAATCAGCACTGTTGGCTTCTCAAACATCTCGGAGATGCGGCTGGCAACGATCCCGACGACTCCTGGATGCCACTCATGACTGGCAAGGACCAGAGTCGGATCATTCTCCCATTCCGGATGTTCCTCGACCTGCTCTTTGGCTTCCTTGACGATTCGCCGTTCAACGGTTCGCCTGTTCTTGTTAAGTTCATCAACATAGGCAGCAAGCTGCACTGCACGGTCTGGATTGTCAGTCGTGAGCAGTTCAACAGCCAGACGCGCCTGGCCAAGTCGACCGGCGGCGTTGATCCTCGGAGCGATTCCAAAGGCAATATCCCTGGACGAAATCTCCTTGTCGTGCAGCTCCGAAATCCGGATCAGTGCCTGCAGCCCAATTGCGGGGTGCTCTTTGAGACTGTGGGTCCCGTACCGCACAATGACTCTGTTCTCGTCGACCAGCGGTACCACGTCAGCCACCGTTCCGATGGCCGTCAGACCAACGGCCGACTTGAGGAACTCTCGCATGCGAGGACTTGCCTTTTTCCCGTCGCCCATCATCTGGCAGATGGCCCACGCCAGTTTGAATGCGACACCGACTCCACAGAGTTCGCCAAACGGATACTCGGTGCCGGGCAACCGTGGATGAACAACGACAGCTGCATCCGGCACCTGTTCGCCGATCGTGTGGTGGTCGGTGATGATGAGGTCCAGGTCGATCTCTTTGGCAACCGCCGCTTCGTGGACGCTCGCGATTCCACAGTCAACAGAAATCAACAGCCGCTTCGGATCATCTTCGTGAAGTTGCCTGATTGCCGGTTCGTTCAGCCCGTATCCTTCTTCCATTCGACTCGGGATGTAGTAGTCGACCCTGGCTCCCAGGAGCTTCAGGCAATGCCACAGCAACGCAGTACTTGTCACCCCGTCTACGTCATAGTCACCGTAAATTGTGACCCGCCGTCCATTCTCAATGGCTTTGACAATCCTGTCGGCCGCTTCCGAAACACCTGGCAGCAGTGTCGGGTCGTGCAGGTTTGAGAGCTTCGGTTCGAGGTACCGGCGTGCGTCTTCAGGGGTTTCGTAGCCGCGCGAGAGCAACACCTGTGCGACCAGCGGGCTCACTCGCAACGAGCCGCTGAGCCGTTTGATCGACTTTTCGTCGTGAGAATGAAAGTTCCACTTCCTTGGCACAGCATGCTCCTAACCTGCCGCAACTCCGGAAAACATCCGTGCCCGGTTACCTGAACAACGCCCCATCCGTGGGCATTGACGACCGGCATGTTAGCAGGATCTGAGAGAAATCCACGCGTACAGGTCGCTGTAGATCGCAGTAAGTCTGCGGAGTAACGCCGTCTGGCGAACTGCTGCCCTCGGTTGATTGGAGTGTCGTAGCGGAGCAGCGGCAGCTGCCCGGCCGCAGTTACGGCGTGCGCCCACGCCTGCCGGTTAAAGGAATCACTGATCCGCTTAAATGAGGTCCTCGCCTGAGCAATCGTGACACGGGCCCTAATGATGCATGATTGTCTCGTGGAGATTGATCAAGGCAGTTGTGACAGATACCCACGCGCGGTAGTCGGCGGCTGATACGCCCTGTGGAGCAGGCGGATTCTTCTTTAGCGCATCATCCCGTTTCAGGCTCTTCTGCGTCTCCAGCAGGTTGAGGAGGATTGCCTGCTCACGGTCATCAGGCGCGCGGGAAGTCGCGAGACGAAATGCAAATGTCAGCTGTTCCTCGACTGTGGCCTCAGCGCGTTCCGTGAGTACTCGGGTAGCCATCGATTTGGCAGCCTCCACATAGACCGGGTCGTTCAGCAATGTCAGCGCCTGCAGGGGCGTATTCGTGCGGGAACGCTGAACGGTACATGCCAGTCGGGCCGATGCATCGAAGTTCACAAAACTTGGATACGGAGCACCGCGTTTGATGACCACATAGATCCCCCGACGATGCTGTTCGGCTCCCGGGCTGACCTTGTACGCATACGACTCGCCGCCGACTTTGCTCCAGACTCCGTCGGGCTGAAAGGGGCGAATGGATGGACCAAACTGCTGGAGATTCAGCAGTCCTGCAGTAGACAGAATGTTGTCACGAATCATCTCGGCATCCATCCGAAAGCGTGGCCCACGTGCGAGTAGCTCGTTCTTGTCGTCACGCTCCAGCAGCTGTGCGGAGACAGCTGATGATTGTCGAAATGTGGACGACATGACGATTGTCTTCAGCAGCTTCTTACGCGACCAACCGTTGTCCATGAGTTCCACAGCCAGCCAGTCAAGTAGCAGTGGATGAGTCGGCCGCTCCCCTTTCACGCCGAAGTCTTCCGGCGTTGAAACCAGCCCACGTCCAAAGATCTCCATCCACCACCGATTCACAGTCACGCGGGCAACAAGCGGGTTTTGTCGATCAACAAGCCATCGTGCCAGTGCCAGTCGGTCACTTCCGGACTCGGGCGCCGCATGCAGGACTGCCGGGGTTCCGGTGCTGACTTTCGGACCTTTGTTGCGATAGTCCCCGCGATCAAATACGTAGTTCATTCGGGGCTTGTCGAGTTCAATCATGACAAGTGTGGTGTCAGGAGCCAGCTTTGTCAGTTGATCCTGCACCGTCGTTAACTCTGCTTTAAGGTTCGTCGTTTGTTTGTCCTGTTGCTGTCGGTATGTCAAAAGCTGTTCGCGTTGTTTCTTTGTAAGATTCCCCGTTGACGTCACGATCTTTCGTATATTAGCCGGCATCGCGGACGCGGCCGGGTTTCCGGTAATCGCGGTGATTCGCACGCGGCCAATCGTGCGTGCTCCGCCATACTGCTGACTGAGGGTGACCTGCAGCGTCTGCCCTGACTTCCATGTCGCGGGCTCGGTCAGCAGGAAACGGGCATGGTGCGGTTTGCCAAACTGCGGGGCGACCGCCCAGCCAGTTTTGGGTTTGTCTGACAGCGCCCCGTTGACGTCCCAGTTCGCCTGAGAAAAGTCCGCCACTGCAGAGTCAAATTTGATTTCATTTTTTTCGAGACGCGCAGAAAATCGATTCAGCACGAAGTTGGTTTTCTTTGCATCTCCACGCCCCGGCCCGTTGCCCGGAAGCTTATCGTGTGTCAGGGTCTCCAGCTGAATCGCGCCGACGTTTGTTAGTTCATCGGTCTTCAAATCAATAACATAGGTGTCGACGGCTGCAGGTGTTCCGGTCAGAAGGATTGACTGGTCGTCCAGGATTCGGTGAGTGTCCTGAGGACCCTCGGAACGAAACGCTTTGACCGTCAGCTGATGGACCTGAGGCTGCTGAGCGGCAGTGACAGCAAGCTTTGCAGCCCATGCATCCAGCGATTCATTCAGCCGGGCACGTCGCTCGCTGATCTTTGTGTTGAGTTCTGCGACCTGTCGATCCAGTTCTTTGCGCTCCGTCGCCTTTCGCTGACTGCTGATGTTCATCTTTGGTCCGATGAACCGGATCGAACTCGGAGACTTGCTCGCTCGGTCGGCTTCCAGCTCCGTGCTGTTGAAGTAGGCGAGCAACTGGTAGTACTCCTTCTGCGAGAACGGGTCGTACTTATGGTCATGACACTGAGCGCACTCCAGTGTTGTTCCCAGCCAGACGGCGGCGGTCGTGTTTACGCGGTCAATCACCTGTTCAACGCGGGTCTCTTCCGGCAGGCTGCCAGCTTCGACATTGGTCGGCGTGCAGCGATGGAACCCGGTCGCGACTCGCTGCTGTTCAGTGGCGTCTGGCAGCAGGTCACCGGCGAGCTGTTCCACTGTGAATCGATCAAACGGCATGTCTGTATTCATGGCTCGGATGACCCAGTCACGCCATGCCCAGATTTCTCGGAAGTTGTCGCGCTGAAATCCGTGGGAGTCGGCGTAACGGGCAAGGTCCAGCCAGGGGCGCGCCCAGCGTTCGCCAAACTGCGGCGAGGCAAGCAGGCGGTCAACTAATTCTTCGTAGGCCCCTTCGGTTGGATTGCGCGCGAATGCTTCGACCACCTCCGGTCGAGGGGGCAGACCTGTCAGCTGAAAGTGAAGTCTGCGGACCAATGTTGCCGGGTCAGCTGGTTCAGAGGGAGACAGGCCTTCACGTTGAAGACGTTCGGCGACGAAGGAGTCAATTGGGTTCGTTACCCAGTCTCGGGCTGCCTTCGGTTGCTTCGGTCGAACCGGTGCCACATAGGACCAGTGAATGGGTCGGAAGTCAGACGGCCATTTCGCGCCTGATTTGATCCATGACTCCAGAAGAGTGACTTCGCGTGGTCGCAGCGGGTCTCCCACGGCCGGCATGATCTCGTCATGCCCGGCGGGGAGTTTGATTCGTCGAATGAGTTCGCTGAGGGCCGGATCTCCTGGCTCGACAGTGCCGGACTCGGCGATGGCCTTAGCTGAGTTGAGACGCAGGTCCCCTTCCTGACGAGCATCGCCGTGGCATTCGAAGCATGCTTTTTGAAGCAGCGGAAAGACCTGATCTGCAAATGAGGGTGCGTCATCAGCTGGGAGTGATGAGACGAGACTGCAGGCGGCAATGAGATTGACAAGCTTCATACTAATTACCTGCTGGTCGTAACGGTCCAGTCGTCTTTTGTGAGCCTGACAGTCGTCCGGCCGACAGTCGCGGTAAAGGTACCCGTTGAAGTGACGTGTGACACAACTGTAGCTGCAATTTCCTGCTCAGGCCGCTGATCAAACCATGGCACAAAGATACTGAGAAAACGTTCTGTTCGCCCGGCCTTCACGGCACGGTTTCCGAATACCGTCAGGTTGGGTTGGGTATCCTGTGAATGTTTCTGTCGCACGGAACCGTATTTTAGCAGTTGGTCCGAGCTAATCTGCAACAGAATTCGGCCTTTGCCCCGTTGCCACCATGCCCGGTCGAACGCTGCCGCAGAAAACCATCGGTGGTCCTGTGGTGCGATTTCATTCTCTGATGTTGCTGGTTCAGGTGCCGAGTCGGGGGGCGGATGCCATGCGAGGTGCCAGACCGGGCCGGTGTTGTAGTTCTCCTTCAGTTCAGGACCTGCAGTAAATTCATCTGCAACGACCATAATTCCATTCGCTGTCAGGACAGATCGTCTCACCCAGACGCTTCCCGGTCCTCCCACACCCCGCCAGCTGAACTGTCCAAAGCAGTTTCCTTCTTTATCGGTCTCTGCCTTCAGCTGATCGCGATTGAGATGAATGTTGTCGCGACGGAGAAAGTCGCGGTCATCGCCCTGACGGTCAGGATGCAGTGGGAAATGGTGCCGCTGGTGAACGGTCAGCAGCAGATCGAGGCTTTCCTCGCCCGTGCCGCCGCCCTTCAGGTCATTGCCTGAATAGACATTGTTGTACTTGCCGGATGAATGCAGGAATTTGAATCCGTTAAAACTGTACTCGTAGAGATGTCCGGATACGTTGTCGAGGTGGGCGTCCTTCTTCTCATAGAGAAAGTACCCGGCGAACGGAACGTTGCCGCCTCGATTGGACGTCAGCATCAGACGCTCGGGAATTCTCTGAGTTGCCGCTCCCAGATAACCGATCGATGATGTGGATTGTGGTGCCTCTGGCTGGATTCCCTGACGATCGAACCAACCAAATCGGCGTTGCCGTGCGTTGGCCCGGCTAATGTCAACGACCGAACCCTGTCCGCCAAAATCGGTGCCACCAAGGCACACCTGTTCAGCAGCCCAGAGATAATCTGCGCGACCAGTCATCTGAGCGAGTCGGTACCAGAAGTGCGCATCTCGCCCCGAGGTTTCGACCTGATAGTACCCAACATTCCATGGGTCGGCGTACACTTCCTGAATGTTGGCACGGACCGGCGCGCCGGAGTTTGGATTCCCGCGGACTCCACCTGCGTGAACAAAGCCAAGGCAACGGTCGCCAAGTGTCTCAAGAAGCTTTCTTTCCCTGTCGACGACCCCACGTGCTTCGGCGACGTCCAGAACTCCATGCAGGAAGATCGGGCCATAGGGGTAGTAGGTCCATTCACGCCAGTCGTTGAGCTCCTTCAGACTGGCCCAGATGCGATCCAGCCAGGCATCTGCTTCGTTTCGTTGAGGCACGTTGGGAAACAGTTTCAGCGCCATCGCGATGCCGCCCGCGTTTCCATAGGAATGATTGTTGGCTGACTGAGCACCCTGTCGAAAGTTGAGGAACCTGGGCGACATGCTCTGGTGCACAATTGTCCGCATTTGCTGCTGCTCATCTTCTGTCAGCATATGCATACGAACGAGCTCTTCATAGATCCTCATGCGAGCAGCACCGCCCCAGCCACCGTGATAACCGCCGCCGTGCAGGTCTCGGGTGAGTGTCCTGCCGTCTGCCAACGTCCGCGCCGTCTTGTTGCCGGACACTGTGGTAAAGAAGAGATAGAGGCGATCGCCTTCGCCTCGTTCAGTAAGTTTTGTGTGCCAGTCCAGGATCAGGGCGCGGAAGACGGCCTGGAGAATTTTCAGCTCCTTGAGGTTCTTTCGTCCACCGTCGACAAACCGATGCCGTAGTCGGTCCCATTGCCACCAGCTGCGAGAAAAGGAATAGCGTTCCTGCGACGCCAGGTGTAGACGCAGAGCAGAAGCCATTGCGTCAATGTCTTCAACGTTGTCGTACGAAGGACGAGGGTGGTCTGAAATGACGTCTTCGTGGGCCCAGAGAGGGCTGAGAACGCCGAGCAATATTGTTGCGGTGAGCCACTTCATCACATTATCTCGCAGGCAGGGAGTTTGAACTGCCAATGGTATGAGAAGTAGTGCGAAGGAAGCCAGTCGCCACGTTGCGAGACACGGCCCTGCGGGCCTGCGGTTAAACAGATACGAAGGTACGCGCGTGGTACCGTCGACCAGTCCCTATCCGACTCGCTCTTTCCATGCAGCTACTCGGTCCGCGACAGGTTGCTCGCCGCCTGAGCCGTACGACTGAAGGGCGGCCATCGCATTTTGTGTGCCAAGGACACCGTAGACATTTTCGTCGATCAGGTCGCACGCCTGTTGAAGCTCTTCGAGCGAGAGGTCCGCGAGTCGGCAGCCTTTGCCCTCGCAGTGCGCCACGAGCTTACCGACGGTCTCATGCCCGGTCCTCATCGGCACGCCCTGTTTGATGAGGTACTCCATGAGTGCAGTTGCATCGAGGAATCCGTCTTCCAGTCGCGACGCAATCTGCTCGCGCCGCAGTTCTGCTCCGGCCACGATGGCGGGAGTCAGTTCAAGGCATGCTTTCACGGTGTCGAACGCATCGAACATCGCCAGCTTGTCTTCCTGCAGGTCTCTGTTGTAAGCCATGGGAAGACTCTTGACCAGGATTAATAGCTGGGGAACGGATGCCATCACGCGAGCCGTCTTGCCTCTGATCAGCTCCAGTACGTCCGGATTGCGCTTTTGTGGCATGATGGACGAGCCTGTGGTGTAAGCATCCGGTAGCTTCAGGAAGCTAAACTCAGTGCTGAACCAGATGATCCATTCTTCACACCAGGTGCTGAGATGGGCGCTGATCAATGAGAGGGCAAACACGAACTCTGCCAGATAGTCCCGGTCGCTGCTGACGTCGAGACTGTTGCCGGCGACTGAGTCGAAACCGAGCAGTTTCGCTGTCATTTCGCGATCGATCGGCAGCGATGTTCCTGCAAGTGCGGCGGCTCCCAGGGGGCAGACGTTGACACGCTTTCGGCAGTCAGCCAGTCGATCCCGATCACGCTGAAATTTTTCGCAGTAGGCCAGCCAGTAATGTGCCGCCTTGACGGGCTGAGCTCTCTGCAGATGTGTGTATCCGGGGACGATTACGTCCGCGTCCTGATCGCAGCGGTCGACGAGTGACCGCTGCACGTCGAGCAGCAAAGCGTCCAGTTCATCGATGGCGTCACGAACGTAGAGCTTCAGGTCTGTTGAAACCTGGTCATTTCTGCTGCGACCGGTGTGCAGTTTTCGGCCGGTGTCGCCAAGACGTTCTGTCAGCGCGCTTTCAATGTGCATGTGGATGTCTTCCAGCTCTGCAGAGTACTGGAAGTCACCCGCTTCAATCTCCTCTCCGATCTTTGTCAGTTCGCTGCAGATCTGACTGCATTCGTCCTCGGAGATCAGCCCCACTTTTGCCAGCATTGTGGCGTGGGCCTGGGATCCGCGAATGTCGACTGCATACAAACGGCTGTCGAAACTCACTGATTCGGTAAATGCTTCTACGCGAGGGTCAGTTTCCTGTTGAAACCTTCCTCCCCATGCCTTGGCCATGACTGTCTTTCTTCTTCGGAGAACCCATCGGTGGGATGCTGGCAACATACCCTGTTCTGTTATTGTTTCAACGAGCGGTCAGGCGATTCTGTGCAGAAGGACCACTCACCGCGGTGAAGGGTTCACCTGACTCTTCCGCCCTGCTCCGCTTGTCGCTGGTGCGCCGCACGGATAAATTCATTCCCTGACTGCCACTCTCCTCCGTCACGAGTTAAATGATGACCTCCGAAGATGATTCCAATGGCGGCTTGCTGCGAACGATCGAACGTGTGGGCAACCGGCTGCCCGACCCGGTGACGTTGTTCATTATCGGCGCGGCTGCCGTTCTGATCCTGTCGGAAGTGGCAGCGCGGACCGGTTGGCAGGTCAGGAACCCGACGACACAGGAAACGGAGAGTGTGACGAGTCTGTTGTCAGGCGAGGGGCACACGTGGGTGTGGAGCAATCTGATCGATAATTTTACCGGGTTCGCGCCCCTCGGGGTTGTCCTTGTCGGCATGATTGGAATTGGCGTGGCGGAAAAATCCGGACTGATCGGCGCGCTGCTCAAGAGTGTCGTGCAGGTGACTCCTCAACATTTACTGACGCCAGCCGTAGTCTTCGTCGGAGTGATGAGCA
>CAJWGB010000078.1 GCA_913031625.1 uncultured Planctomycetaceae bacterium
CGTTACTCGGCACCGCCGCCTTTCGACTGCAGGAGCAGGGAAAGATCAACCTGTCGGCCCCCATCACAGATTATCTACCCGAGTTCTCAGGGCGCAGGCTGGAGAATGGCTCTCCGCTGGATCGTCCGTGCTCAACAATTGAACTGTTCGCACATACATCAGGAATTCGGCATTCTGAAGCTAAGGGGGGCCGGCCCTGGTTTGCGCTGTGGACGGCAGAGAAACCGCTTTCTGAAGTAGTGACTCGCTACGCACGTGAGTTTCCTTTCGAGGCGCAGCCGGGAACACGGTATGCCTATAGCGGGATCGGGACGGATGTCGCTGCTCGAGTCCTCGAAGTGGCAACCGGACAACCCAGAAACGAGCTCCTTGTCTCTGCGATTACGGTTCCTCTGGGAATGACGCAGACCGGGTACAGAGATGCCGAACGACTCTCGCGCCTCGAAAAGATGCCAACGCGATACTATCACGGAAAGGAAGGGACAATCCTGAAGTCGCGTGCTCGGCGAGTCCCGTCAAAGAACACGTACACCTCGTCCGGTGGAGCAATTATCTCAACCGCACCTGACCTTATTCGCTGGCTGATGATGATTCGCAATGGTGGCGTGCATGAAGGCAAACGGATCCTCCTTGAGCAGACGATTAACCACATGCTCGCCGCATCACCACCGAGCAGGAAATGTAAGGCGGGCCTGTCGCTGCTGCGGCAGAACAAAGAAGGAAAGGCGACTCTGGTCGGACACACCGGTTCGTCCGGAACCAGTTGCTGGATCGATTTCGAGACTGACGTCATCGCAGTGATGTTGACGCAGACTCGAGGGTCAGACATCCGGCCATTCCGTTTGGAGCTTGATGAACGGATTCGTCAGGCGATTTTGGCAAAGTTGCAGGATCAATAACGTAATAGTGAGCCTCGATATCTCCGACACCAAAGTCATCCGCGAGAATGACGACAATATCAGGCTGCTCCGCAACCACATGTGATAGCGCTGGCACACAGCATAATATGAACCACATCACCCTTAACATCAATTTCACTCCATCCTGTCAAGGGTTCAGCCGGAGGTTACCCGGTCTCCTCCTGATGCTTCGCCGTAAACTGCTTCATCACATCAAGCGTTTCCGGGCTTACGTGGTGTTCAATGCCCTCTGCGTCCAGCTGAGCCGTTTGTTCGCTGATTCCCAGTGACAACAGGAACTGGCGAACAATTTCGTGGCGTTCACGGGACTTTTTGGCCAGAGCACGCCCCTTTTTTGTCAGGGTCACCGGCGCGTATCGGCGAGTATCAGCAAAGCCATCTCGCACAAGGCGAGCAATGGTCCGATGAGCCGTCACGTGGCTCACCCCAAAATGACGGGCCAGATCTGTTACTCGGCAGGCTCCCGTCTCTTCGACCAAATCGTCAATTGCTTCGACGTAGTCTTCTGCCAGTTCCGTGGCATGGTCACGGCGCGTGCGGGCATGCGCATTCTTTTGCCCTCCTGTTTTCCCAGTTGTGCTCATGTTCCAAACATATCTGATGTTCTGGCGAATTCCGAGCGTTGACAGATTTGTAGCACACGCTAAACTTACAGATGTGTACCACATGCTAAATTTTCACCTTGTGCTACAGCATGCTGCTATGAGAGATTTTCCCACACAAACCAATCAGGCTTCTTCCCGGCCAGGTTCCCTCAGACGTGCATTCACGCTGATTGAACTGCTGGTAGTAATTGCGATCATCGGCGTACTTGTTGCTTTGATCCTGCCAGCCGTTCAGCAGGCTCGGGAAGCTGCTCGACGGACCCAGTGCCGCAATAATCTCAAACAGATTGGCCTCGCACTCCACAACTATCACGATACCCACAAGCGATTTCCGGCGGGATACTATTCGTGGCCAACGCGTGACGGAAGTGGACCGGCATCGGCAATGATTGACCCACAGACCTGGGATGGCGGGCCAGGGTGGGGCTGGAGCAGTTCCATCCTGCCATTCCTCGACCAGTCCCCCGTCAGCAACCAGATCGACACACGACTGCCCATCTGGGCCCCACAGCACGCTGACATTATTCGCACCAGGATGTCCGTTTTCCTGTGCCCGTCTTCGTCTGGCGGCGACTCCGAGTTTGCGGTTCGCGACGAATTCGGCACTCCATTGCTGATTAACGGCAATCCGATTGTGGTTGGTCGGTCACATTACGTTGCCAGTCACGGCCAGGAATCCTGCTGGGGTGAATGCGGAGCATCACTGACAGGGGAGATCTTCACGAACATTGAGGCCGGCACGACAACGACCGTGACGATCAACGGCGACGTCTCGAAAGTTGCCGATGGCCCCTTTTATCGGAATTCCGCGACACGTTTTCGCGACGTCACAGATGGCAGCTCGAACACAATATTCCTCGGCGAACATTCTTCCAGGCTGAGCGAAAAAACATGGGTCGGGGTCGTTCCAGGCGCGTTCACTCACCCCCTGATTGCAACTCCTGAAAACGGCCCGGACGCGGCAGCCACGCTGACACTCGTTCACGCAGGCCCCTCAGGCGGTGAACTGGATATCACCGGATTCCCCATCATTCATCCTGTCAATTTCCCAACGTACCACGTCGGACAAATGTACTCCGAGCACATTGGTGGCGGACTCGTTTGCCTCGGCGACGGGTCTGTTAGATTCGTTTCTGAAAACATTGACCTCCTGTTGTTCGCCGCATTGTCCAGCATCGACGAGAAAGAAGTGACGGGAGATTTTTAAGCCATGAAGTCTCCTCACTTCCTCGCCTTCTTTTTCCTACCTGCACTGCTGGTCACTTCGGGGTGCCAGCAATACGGAGAAGTCAGCCCTCGTACGTACGAGATTTCCAAAGCACTGTACGCTGCCTGTAACCGGAAGAGTGAGGAGCACCTTCAACAGGTGAGTGAACTCATCAATGAGTCGGCGGACGAAGGAGAAATCAAGGCTGACGAAAAGCAGTGGCTGCAGGACATTGTCAGTAAGGCCGAAGCCGGGAACTGGCAGGAAGCAATGCTGCATGCTCGCAAGATCATGGAAGAGCAGCAGGATTGAATGAATGCCCGCCGCAGGGCGACGGCAGCTACCTGTAAGAACATCGCCCCCGCTGTGCTTTCTCCCGTCTACGATCTGGGGCCGCGTGGGAGGTGCTCAATCAGATACCTCAGGATGAGCATTCTCACATGCACAACGGATCCGGGACCTTCCCGCAATCCGTGGTCGCGATTCGGATAAACCATGTAGTCAAACGGTTTGCCCAGTTCGATCAGTCGATCAACCAATCCTTCGATGATCTGAATGTGAGTATTCGTCTCGCCGGACCCGGTCACAATCAGCAGGTCTCCCTTCAGGCCTTCCGCAAAGTTGATCGGCGCCGACCGCTTGTAGCCGTCCGCATTCACTTCCCGTGTTCGCATGTAGATTTCCTGGAACCATGCGTTGTACAAATGAGGCTGAGGCTTCGGGACAACGGCAATCCCCACGTGATAGACGTCTGGCTTACGAAACATCGCATTCAGCGTGTTTGAGCCGCCACCGCTCCATCCCCAGATACCGACACGTTCGAGGTCGACATACGACTTCATCGCGGCGAGTTTTTTGATTGCGGCCGCCTGATCCTCGGTCGAGAGTGGACCGAGGCTACCGAAAACCGACCTGCGCCACGCGGCCCCTTTCGGAGCCGCAGTGCCACGATTATCAATCGAAACAACCACGTAGCCGGCATCCGCGACCACCCGGTGGAAATCCACCTGCGCCGCTCCCCAGCGATCGAGCACTGTCTGCAGGTACGGCTCACCATACACGTACACAAACAGCGGATACTTTTTCGTAGGATCAAAGTCTTTCGGCTTTGTAATCGACGCATCCATGACGACTCCCTCTCCAATATCGATCTGCACGAATTCGACAGGATGCGGGAATCGCCGTTTCATTTTCGCTGCCATTGCGGCGTTCCCTTCCAGGACACGCACGACGCGGTGATTCGGCAGCTCCACAAGATCCACAACCGGTGGGGTATTGATTGTGGAGCGAGTATGGATGGCCCATTTTGCATTTGGTGAAATCTGATAGTCATGAGTTCCCTCCTGGTTCCCGGGCGTGACTCGTTGCTTCTTCCCCGATCCATCAAGCGGAACGCGATAGAGAAACTTCTGAGTGGCATTGTCCGGGGATGCGTAGAAGTAATACCAGCCTCCCTGCTCATCAACGTGTGCTCGATCAATCAGGTCGAATTCACCTGGTGTCAGCAGCGTGTCCGTCTTCCCGTCTCGAGAACACAGCCATGCGTGACGCCAGCCATCCTTTTCGCTGATGTAGATGAATGCTGTGTGGTCATGAATCCAGTGTGCACCCAGGTTGATTTGATGACTTCCAATCGCCCATGCTTCATTCTCCTCACCCGTGATGCGCGTCATTCTTCCATCCGGTGTCGCCAGCCAGAAAGTTCGCTTGTCACGGAATCGGCTCACCGTTTCCACCAGCAGTTCCTGAGAGTCTCCCACCCATTCCACTTTGCCGAGGTAAATGCCCTCCTCCGGAATTTCAATGGGCACCCACGTCACCTCGCCATCGGATGTGCTGACGATGCCGACCCGCAAAGCATCAATCCTGCCACCAACCCGCGCAAACTGACGCTCCGTGACACCCGGGTAGGAGGGATCCCCGGGCACAAGGACGGAACGTTTTCTGATCTCAGTGCGATCAACTTCAACAAACGAAACGTATTTTTCATCTGCGCTCAGACTGATGTCTCGATAGGAGATCATGCGATCCTCGGCCCCCTTAACAAGCAGAGTGAGCTTGTTGGTGTCAGGATCGCGCAACAGCAGGTCGCGGCCGCGACGATTTACGTCCAGATTCCGAGCCGGAAGAGCTTGTCGTTCTGCCTCTTTCTTTTCACCCGTCTTTACATCGAATGTTGTGCCACGAACCTGGTATCCACTACCGTCCGGCAGCCAGCGAACATTGATTCCGCGAACGCGGTACTCGCCGCGATCATAAATCGCCTTGAATCGCTCACTTGCCTCCTTGCGCCAGGATGTATCTGTCTGGGCCTGGAGCTGACACGAACCTGTCAGGGCAAACAGAACCAACAGCAGCCGGAAGGCACGACGGATGAAGATAGCCAGACTCATAACACTCGGATTCCTGAACGGCTGAATTCGCAGACGGTCGGTTCATAACACGGAACCCCTCGAAATCCCACTCAGAGGACGTAATGGAGGAATTGCCAACCCTCGCCAGCGTTCGCAACTGCCACATCCGTACTCACATCCGGCCGTGCGACCGTGTACAATCGGAACACTGCTGCAATCGTCCTCCCTGCAAGGAATCCGTGTGAACTGTCGACCGGCACCTGCCACTCTCTGCATAACGCTTCTCCTCGCGTGTTTTGTTGCCTGCCAGGCAGAAGATCGATCTCCTGCAAAGAATCTGCAGGTTGCCCTCAATCAACACTGCTCAGATTGCCATTCTGCTGAAGTGCAGGAGGGCGGCATTCGGCTCGACAATTTCGCCACGCAGGGGGACACAGCCCGAGAGAGTCTGCTTAACAGGGTTGAAGAGCAGCTCTACCTTGGCAAGATGCCTCCGGCTGACGCTGATTCCCTCGACTCAGAAGTTCGCCAGGATCTACTCGATCAGATCACACAGGAATTCACGGCCCTCGGAACGTCATCGCTGTTCCGGCAAAAGATCAAAGCACCAGGTTACGGAAACTACGTCAATCACGAGCAGCTCTTTAGCGGTGAGATTTCCACGCCGTCATATTCACCGGCACGCCTGTGGCGAACAAGCCCCTACGTCTTTGACAACGTCAAATCAAAGCGGGGTGGTGATCCGCGATATCTGAGACAGCCATTTATTGTCGATGACAAGCAGGGCATTCGTGATTACGCGTCCCTGCTGTTCGCTGATTCAGCTGTCGTCGATGTACTGATGGCAAATGCCGGGAAGGCTGCAGACGGGCTCCTTGAACGTGATGAGACCATTAAGAAGCTTGCAGCAAACAGCGACCAGCCTGCTAATGAGCAAATCCTTAACGCCGTTGCCACACACTTCCAACAGGTCGTCTACCGTGAACCGACACCAACTGAGGCGACTCAATACCTGGAATTGTTTCAACGATCCGCAGCTGATGCCGGCAATGCAGAAGGCCTGCGAGTCACGTTAATGGCCATCATGCTGCATCATGAATCCGTCTATCGGGTCGAGATCGGCCTTGGCGCATCAGACGAACATGGCAGACGAATTCTTTCCCCCCCCGAACTTGCGTTTGCCATCGCCTTTGCTCTGACAGATCAGCCACCCGACGAAAAACTGCTTGAGGCCGCTCGAAGCGGGAGGCTCGCAGGTCGTGATGATGTGCACCGAGAGCTACAGCGACTTATTGAGGACGACAGAATACTCAAGCCAAGAATCCTTCGATTCTTTCAGGAGTTCTTTGGCTACGTGCACGCCCACAAGGTCTTCAAAGATGCGAAACGATCGGGTGGCTTCTCGTACTACGGTGAGAATTATCCGGAGATGTACGAGCGAGACGCTGACTTCTTCGTAATGAAAATCCTAGACGAGGACAGCGACGTCTTTCGTCGACTGCTGACCTCAGATCAGTACTACATTCTGAATCGACAGACCTTCCGGAACACCGTGTTCGACTTCCATCGGAAGTACGAGGACAAGCTGGATGCTGGCATCCTTACCAGTGACATGACAACCGAACTGCTTGAGCGTCTCGATCTTAACGGCTGGCATGAGCTCAACAGAAAATACAATCTGCACAAATTCAACAGAGGGTTTAACGGCAGCATCAGAGCCATTAAGCAAATTGTGAAAGAGTGCTATCAATGGAAAAACACGAAAGACGAAGACGTCATTCTGCATGGCATGCAACAGCTCTATCGGAAGTATCCGATGGTGTACGACCTCGAAGACCAGGAACAGGATTTCCTGCTGCCTCAGCCGTACAAGCGGCCAAACCGCGCAGGAATGCTCACTCATCCGGCATGGCTGATTGCTCATTCGCTGAACGACACTACGGATCCAATTCGTCGCGGCAAATGGATTCGGGAACGGCTGCTGGCGGGAACTGTTCCGGACCTGCCAATTACCGTTGACGCAACAATCCCGGAAGATCACCACAAGACCCTTCGGGAGCGACTGTCTGTCACCGAGCAGACGGAATGCTGGCGATGCCACCAGAAGATGAATCCGCTCGGATATCCGTTTGAAATCTATGACGATTTTGGCCGATATCGAACGCAGGAGAGCCTCGATAAACTCCCCAAAGAGAATGGACTGTTTCCGACAAAACTCGTGAATGCCGCAACAGAAGTGACCGATTCCGGAGACACCCAAATTGATGGCGCAGTGGAAGATGCTCTAAGTCTGATTGAAAAACTTGCAGCATCGGACCGAGTTCGCCAGAGCATCATTCGTCACACATTTCGCTATTTCATGGGCCGCAATGAACTACTCACCGACTCCAAAACACTGATTGCGGCGGATCAGGCCTACCTGGAGAGTGGCGGCAGTTTCAATGCATTGATCGTTTCGTTACTGACCTCGGATTCTTTTCTTTACCGCAGGTAACATGAACTAATGATTGATCACAGATACAAGAAAAAAAAGACAGACTTCGCTTAACGGCTGGAAACCAGACACAATAAACGGGGCTCCGATGAGTCCTCCTTCAATCCTGGACAAACGTATGAACCAATCACGACGCGACAACCTGAAGAACCTTTCTCTTGGCGCAGGAGGAATGTTGCTGGCCCCGTTTCTGAATCAGGTGCAGGTACAGGCAGCCGGGCGTCCCAGTGCCTTTCCTCAGCGATTCGTATTTGTAGTGAAGTCCAGTGGGATTACGCCCGACGGGATCACACCGGAATCGCTCACAGGAGCCGGAGCACGCAATGAGTCACTCAGTGATGTAACATTGCCCTCATCGATGGCGGCCCTTGAACCATTCAAAGATCAACTGGCGATTATCCAGGGGCTGTCAGGCAAAATGTGTCGTGGCGGGCACAGCAGCTGGTTCGGCGCGATGGGCGTCTACATGACGGGGGGAGAGCATGAACGCGGAGCCATTCTGCGTGCCACCGCTGACGCAGAACTGGCAAAGCTGAACCCGGCACCGTTTAACCATGTTGGCCTCGCTGTTCGAGGCCCCGCTCTTTCAAATGCTTTTGGAGGAGTGCTCTATCCGGGGATCACTGCAACGGGCGCAAACAAAGAACTCCCGTTTCAGGGCAGTCCGGATCTTGCCTTTGAACAGTTGTTCGGCTCAGCAGCATCTGCCAGTGGAAAGGGCCAGACCCGTTTTCGTATGCAGAAGAACCTGCTCGACTTCATGGTCGATGACATCAGAAAGGTCAACACCGCCGTGCCTGGGCCGGAAAAAGAAAAACTGAATGCCTACCTCAATGCGTTTGAAGAACTACAGATCCGCCACAGCCGTCTTGCCAATATGAAGGACCAGATCAAAGACAACGCGCCGGAGTTCGGAGACAAGTTCACATCAAGTGTTGAGGAAGTCCGACAGGAGGCTCATTTTGACCTCGCGTCAGCTGCCCTCATCGCCGGTCTCACGAACTGTGTCACCATTCGCCTCGACAACCTCTCAACCGTCTATAACGAACTCGGACTATCAAAACACAACCACGGAATCGGCCACAATGAAAGCAGCCGGACGCAGGAAGAATGTCGTGACATTATTCGCAAACATCATTGTTCACTGCTGGCCAACATGGCAGGCAAGCTCAGGGCCGTGCCGGAAGGCGACGGCAACATGCTCGACAACACCATGATCATTTTCTTCAGCGACGCCTCCAACAAACATCACGGAGACTGTCTCGAGTGGCCATATCTGGTGCTGGGAGGCTGCGGCGGGAAGCTCAAAATCCCCGGACGTTACATTCGCTACCCCAAGTACGGCGACAAGGATTGCCGAACGATTGGAAACTGGTGGACAACTCTGCTGAACGCATTTGGCAATCCGATCGAACACTACGGCAACGAAGACCTCGTCCTGAAACAGAATGGAAACTCGTACCGCGGGCCACTGAGCGAACTCATCACCTGAGCAATCGGGGGATTTCCATGACGCATGCAATGTTCCCCACCTGATCCCTGCGGCATCTGCCTCAGCAGCCAGACCGAAACAACGATGCGCCTTCGGCTAAGATGCACTTCATGCAACAAAGCCAGTCGTCTCAACCAGTGACACCGATGGACGCAGTTTCCTGATGAGCGAGGGATTGGGAACCAGTAATCGCTCTCAGTGTCCCAGTAATACCAATCAGACTCAAAAAGCCCCACTACAGTGCGGTAAACCGGAATGAAAACAGGTCCGCGTCTTTCATTACAAATCGCAGCCGTACAGGCTTTCCGGCAAGTTCGCTGACGCTCACCCCGGAACTCCACCGAACAGTATGCTCGACGCTGTCACCGATGATCTCCGAGCAGTCTGCCAAAGCAAAGCCCTTGAGTGCGTTGCCGTCAGCATCCTGGATCTCGATTCGAACACTGCCTGCAGCAGACGTGGAATAGTTAATCGACAGTTGATCCCCGTCGAATACAACTGGCTTTGTGACAAGTTCGCCACCCGCGTACGGCGTCTGCACCGAAACGAAACCATCCAGACGAATGGTGTAGCGTCTGAGTCGTGACTGTCCCTCTCGCCAGTAGCCCTCGCTGAAGAGCATGGAGATTTGATTCGGTGCCCCTTCAACTGCAGACTTCGTCTCGAACAGTCCATAACTCTGATAGTTGTCTCCGTACATCCAGTTGCTCGTGTCGACTCCTGCTTCGCGTCCCGGACGAAGGAAGGCTTCGTCCCAGCGGTGAAAGCGAACCCCGTCTCGACTACTCATGAAAAGGCTGTCACTCAGATCAGATCCCACCCGCGCATAGGCGGCTGTCAGTTCCCTGCGTAGTGCGATCGGCTCAAGCTTCTTCAACTCCGGCGTCATCCTGCGAGCCGTATAACGCGTCGGAAACCCAACCCGCAGATGTGGAGCTCGGTGATACGGCTGTATGCAGTTGGTATACATTTGCTGGCGAGGCGAATCAGGATATTCCAATGGAACGGAATCCGACCACGTCCGCAGGTCCTTTGACGTCGCCATCGAAACAGACCGCATGCCGTCGACCACGGTTCGATAGTAAAGCACATAGTGCTGTTCCCGAGGTTCGAAGAACACCACATTCATGGAATCAAGAGCCCCGCGTTTGAAGATCGCCTCTTCGCTTTTCGTCCAGTCAATCGCATTGGGAGACGTGAAGAGATGCAATCCCGTCTTATGGTTGCCCCCCACAGCTTTAAACTTCTCTTCCGGTGGGCAGACGGGGCGTGAATCAAGGAATGGAACAAACGTGCCGGACCAGGAACTGCCCGGCCAGACGATGTTGTTGTTCAACGGATCATCAACGTCCTTCGCCATCTTCCCCAGCAGTGGAAACTTCCTCAGATTGGGCTTTGTCCATTTGACTCCATCTCGACTCTCGGCATAGCAGACAACCGGACTGTGTGACATCAGCAATCGACCGGACTCCCAGGTCATCCGGTGCCCTCGATAGATCATGCGAAAAATCTCACCGTCCTGCATAACCGTGGGGTAGCCACTGGTGTTGCCCTCCCATGGCCGCTCGAATCGCATAGCAATCTCCTGAGGGCGCGGGTGATGCAACACGAGTCGTGCGTTTTCCAGACGATGAATCAGGTGCCCGTCAGTAAACAGCTCGCGGCGACTGCCAATGTGATGCGGATCGTCAGCAGCCGAGATCTGCTGAGGTGAGAGAACTGATACAGCAAACAGGAACAACAGTATCTTCATCGGTGTCTCGTCCTTTCCTGCTCTGGTCTTCAGGCAAGAATGTCCCGAACGACTTCTGCTTCGGGTACCACAGCATGCGGACGCTCGAGCGAGTCATACAACTGATGACGATGATCCACCCCAAGCAACTGATACATCGTGGCAATGACATCCCCCGGAGAAACGGGACTTGAGGCCGGAACTGCTCCGGTTCTGTCACTCGCGCCATAAACGAATCCGGGTTTGATACCGCCACCGGCAAGCATGATGGAATAGCAGGAGTTCCAGTGGTCGCGGCCTGCGTTGTTGTTGATTTTGGGGGTCCTGCCAAAATCGCCGAGAACTGCAACAAGAGTCCGTTCCAGCAAACCACGATCAGCGAGGTCAGCGAGCAACGTTGCACAGGCAGCATCAAACTGTGGAAGCAATGTCCCCTTCAAAGCAACGAAGTTCTGGGCATGAGTGTCCCATGTCGCGTTCGCATGCGGTGCCCATGACACCGTGACCATCCGGGTACCAGCCTCAATCAATCGTCGAGCAAGCAGGACACTCTGCCCGTAAACATTGCGACCATATTGATCTCGGAGCAGTGCCTTTTCGCCATCCAGCCGGAAGGCAGTCTGCGCGTCTTGAGAGGTCAGCAGGTCAAACGCGCGCTGCTGAAACTCATCCATCGCCGAAAGGTCGCTCAGAGTCTTTCTGCTGATTCCATGATCAAGAGACGACAGCAGTTCGCCTCGTTGAATCATACGTGTGCCGGCAACATCCGCGGGCAGGGAGAGATTACGAACATGAAAGTTTGCGGAGTTAGGATCATCCAGCACCCAGAATGGGTCATAGGCTGCCCCCATGAAGCCGGCAAGAAAGCCCGGCTGCAGCGGCCCATTCGCGCCTTCCTTCGTCTTGTACGGCAGAGTGACATACGGCAATGAGTCCGGGCGACCGGGCCGCAGGCGAGTCAATACGGCGCCAGGAGATGGATGGTCTGAAGGCTTCGCGCCCCCTCCCTGTTCTCCGCGATCATGTCCGGTCATCGCCGCGTAAACAGCCGCTGCATGCGAATTATTCACACTGTGATGCATCGATCGAATGAGCGACACACGGTGCATCTGCGTGGCAAGACGGGGGAGATGCTCACAGACATCAACTCCCTCCAAAGAGGATGAGACAGGTTTGAATTCGCCACGAATTTCGACGGGGCCCGTTGGCTTCATATCCCACATGTCGAGATGACTGGGGCCGCCATTCAGAAACAGGACAATGCACGAGTCCGCCTGCGGGCGAATACCCTGTTTGCCGGCCTCATTCTGAGCGGCCAACAGACCGGGCAGGGATAGCCCTGCGGCGCCGGAACCCGCCCAATGCAGTAATGCTCGGCGAGACATCCCGTAAGATGTCACTGATTCAGCCATAGAGAAATCTCCGGCAGGAAAGGCGACAAACCGATAAAGTGTACTAACTCACCCCATTGTGAACACCTCCAACTGGCTCCCGTCTTTCCAACCCCTCACAGGCCAGGTACGATGTGATAAGCCAGCCTCTTATTCGTCAACCGGATCAATCATGTTCAAAGTGTTCGGGTCAACTCACAAACGCGAACGACTGGTTCGCCGCAGCTTTGTGCAGGCGGGCGTACTGGGAGTCGGAGGATTGACGCTCCCCGAGTTTCTCGGTCTGAAGTCATCTGCCGCAAATGCTCAGTCACCAACGGTGTCAGGTCAGTCTGACACCAGCGTGATTCTGATCTGGATGAGTGGCGGACCGGGACACCATGAAACATGGGATCCAAAGCCGGAGGCACTCGAACAGTTTCGCGGTCCATTTGGAGCAATCTCGACGTCGGTCCCCGGCATGCAGTTCAGCGAAATGATTCCGCATCAGGCGCAAATCGCGGAAGACCTTGCCGTGATTCGAACAGTCAAACACAAAACGGGAGATCACACCAAAGGCAATCACTGGATGTTGACCGGATTCGAGGGACCGGACTTCAACGCGTCTGACAACAGGATCCAGCGACGGCCGAGCGTGGGCTCTGTGACAGCCGCTCTTCGCGGACCAACTGTTGAAGGAATGCCCGCCTATGTGGCTGCTCCTCATCTGCGAGGTGGTACTGACAACCTCTTTCATTACGCCGCGTACGCAGGAGCGAAACATAACCCGTTCGTAGTGAATTCCGATCCGAATTCAGAGAGTTTCCGCGTCAACAATCTGCGACTGCAGCCCGCCATGACACTGGATCGCCTCGAAGATCGCCGTCAGTTACTTCGTGCTGTGGATGAGATCCGCAATGATGAAGACCGTCGCATGACAAATATGAGCAGCTACCAGCAGTCGGCCTTTGAGCTACTGACGAGCAGGGCAGTCCGGGAAGCATTTGACATCTCCGCTGAGCCACAGGAGATTCGGGACGGCTATGGGCGGCACACATTCGGCCAGTCGGCACTCCTTGCAAGAAGACTTGTGGAACGCGGCGTCACATTCGTCACCGTCAACACACAGCCATGGGACCACCACGGAACCGCGAATCGGCTGCCCACAGAAAAGGGAGCCAAACAACTGATCCCACCGGCAGACATCGCAATCGCCGGACTCATCAAAGACCTGAAGGCACGAGGATTGTTCGAAAGAACCATGGTCGTGGCGATGGGAGAATTCGGACGAACCCCCAAAATGAATTCAGCCGCTGGGCGCGATCACTGGGGACACACATTCAGTGTAATGATGGCGGGTGGAGGCATCCGCGGCGGCACAGTGGTCGGTAAGTCAGACGAACGAGGTGCTCATGTCGTCGATCGCCCCGTGCATCCGGAAGACGTGATTGCGACCGTCTATCAGCACCTTGGAATTAACGCTCGTGAGACTGCGATCAAAGATCGCACGGGACGCCCGTTATATCTGGTCGAACGCGGAGAAGTCATCAAAGAGCTGTTTGGCTGACAATACTCAGTGCACCTCCCTGTCCTCTGTGGTGATCAACCACAGCCCCCTTCAATTCCCCGGACTGTGTAGCGAAGGTCACGAATCTCACGCGCAACACACGCTCACTGGCAACACTTGCCCGTCGCCGTCATCATGCGGTCCAGCGTCTTCAACCGGCGCTCGTCTCTCTTCTGCCTGACGGCCTGCAGGTCAGACAGTTTCAGCAGTGAAAGCAGACTGAATGAAGATTCACCTCCTGTATACAGCTGTCGTGTTTTTCTGTCAGAGGCTCTGCCGATTTGCATTTGTCTTCGCGGTACTGTTGTCAGGATCACACGCGTACGCCGAGATTAAAGTTATCACTGACTTCCCAGGCGGATCAGGGAGCGTTCTGGACATTGATCAGCAGCAGCGAATCATACGCCTGATGCCGACCGATCATCCCGGTCGCGGCTGGCGCTGTTGGTGGTACGTCAGACTGACAGGACTCACTTCCGGTGAAGCCATCACGCTTGAAGTCGGTGATGCTCCATGGGCAACTCCTGACCAGGCCACATGGAGTGGCGACAACGGTAAGTCATGGCAGCACACGATGCCGGGAAAGCGTAACGGCAAACTCATTCGTTATTCAATTACTCCCGAATCAGAATCAATATTGGTGGCCTGGGGCCCGCCATTCGTCCCGTCAGATGCGAAAGCTCTCGTCAGCAAGCTGGCAACAGCCAGTTCCAGCGCCGAGTCCTTTAACCTGTGCCGCACGCGTGAAGGACGTGACACTCCTGCGCTGCGAGTGAAGACAGCCCCAAACCTGCCATTAATATGGATCCAGGCCAGACAGCATGCGTGGGAATCAGGATCCAGCTGGGTCTGCCGCGGTTTTGCTGAGTGGCTGATTTCAGACGCTGCCGAAGCCGTCCAGATTCGCAAAAGTGCAGAGATTGTAATCGTGCCCATAATGGACATCGACAATGTTCATCGTGGTGCCGGCGGCAAGAGTCAGTCGCCACAGGACCACAATCGAGACTGGAGTGATCAACCTCACTGGCGCGCCGTCGCTGCGGCGCAAACAGAAATCGGAGCAGCCGCTGCCGAAGCACGCCTGGCTGCCTTTGTTGACCTGCATAACCCGGCTGCCGGAAACCGTCAGCCATACTACTACATTCCACCAAGGGACATTCTGCCGCCGCCAGGCAGAAGCAATCTGGAACTGTTCCTTAAGACCTCAGTGAACCACATCAACGGCCCTCTCCCCGTCAGCAACCGCCCCATCGAATCCGGGCCAAAGTATGACCCAAAGATGTGGCAGTTCATCAGTAAGAACTGGGTCGCTCGGCTCGGAACTCCCGCTATTTCAGTCACACTGGAGACCGCATGGAATACTCCAAACTCCACAACCGACGGTTACCTGGCTGTCGGTCGACAACTGGGACTGACGCTTGCTGAAACACTGGACAGTGCCGACCTGAAACCAGCCAATCCAGAGAAGGACACATCAAAATGAAGAGCATCCACGTCGGATCGCTTTCGGGCCGGTTACTCATCCTTTTGCTGGCTCTTTCCGCCTGCCCCCTGGAAGCCGACGAGACTTTCCCGCCTGGCTGGCTGCCCGTATCGTCCCTGGACGACAAGCCGTCGTGGAGTGACGTTCGGGACATCAGAGACCGAATTCATCTCTACCTGCCCGGAAACGACCAGCCGGTTCGCGGAGTGTTTGCCTGCTTCGTATTCCACAGCGGCGACCCTCGAGAACTGGCAGACCTGTGGAACTTCGCCCTGGTCACCGTTCCGTGGCCGTTCGAATATGACCTGGGAGTCAACGACAAACGAAATGGCCGCTACAAGCTGGGGCATGAATCACAGAACATGGGACTCCTGCTACGTTATCTTGAGGCCGCCGGCAAAGAGTCAAAACATCCCGAGCTGGCGACTGTGCCAATCGTTGGATGGCTGGGGCAGAACGGATCGCGGCTTTGCGCTGACCTCTACGAACGGGCTCCGGGAAGAGTACTTGCCTGGAGCGATTCATTTCCCAATGCTCTGAGAAAGTTTCCGAAGCTGACTGCGAATGTCCCTTACCCGTTTGCATGGGAAGCCAATAAGGCTGATCTGAAGAGCGGCCAGCGAACGTACAGGATGGACCCGGATCCTCCCGCGGATCTTAGCTGTCGGGCATCGACCTACGGTTTCGGTCACGGCATCTACTCCAAGTTCAACTTCTTCATGTTTTACCTGGATCGCTGCATCAAGGTACGAATGCCGAGTCAGATGCCAGCGCCAGGCATGCCTGTCACAATCAAAGAAGTGACTCGCGACACCGGGTGGGTAGGTGACTTTGATCCGATTGGATCGTGGAATCCGATCTCGGTAGCTGGTGTGGAAGAGAATGCGACGAGATATCCAGTCTGGTTTCCGGATGAATACACTGCGTGGGCATGGCGTTCCTATCACTCTTCATGCAACGATCTGAAGATCACAGGCCCCAGACACACGTATTCGAAAATCGGTGGTAAGTGGGGAGGCAACGGCGCGTGTGGACTCGGCTACGGTGGTTTTCTGTCAGCCAATGAAACTCATACGTTCTCTGCCAGTGTCAAAGGCGATTACACGAAAATCGAATTCCACGACGGCAATCGAGTGGTCGGAGGCGCGTCAGCGCCGACATGGACAGTGGAAGGTGTAAAGTTGCAGCCTGGACTGCGAGTGTTGTTCGCGGTCGGAATCCGCGGAGACGGTTCACGAGCCGCCAGCCGTCCGGCCCTTGCAATCGTGAAATGAACAGCGGCCCCGATCCGGCGATGAGCGGAAGAGGTTTCGACCAATCCCCATGCAGTATCCTCAGGGACTCCACACGCCTGTTCGATTGCAGGTCCAACGTGCCTCGCCGCCTCAAATGCCCGAAGTCTTCTGTCCTTATCAAACTGTCTGACAACTGTGAGCCAGATGACTCGACGATCACCTTCGAGAACTCAGCCGGCCATCTGCCTGCTGATCGTGGGTCCGGGAAAATCCCCAGAAGAGCAAACTCCCATCAACAGCTGTTCACTCAATAATCCTGCCCCCTCTTCTACTGCTGCTGATAGAGATTCCGAACGTTCCCATTTGGAGCGTGATGTCGGAAAGAGATCTGTGGCTGCCCGGACGATCGCGACACATTGACCGACAGATACCCCCCCCGGATCTTCAGGTATCGGTGATACTCGTTCAAAAACTTTTCACTGTACCCGCTCGCATGTCTGTCAGAACTTGGCCCGCATGAAAATTCCATCGCTCCGGTCTTTGGATCAACCGAGTGATACTGCCAGTGCCGGTCACCGCAGATTACGAACGAGTTCTTCTGCTTTCCGAGGAACTCTCGAATCTCATTTCCCTCATAAGCAAACTCGCGATTGGCATGATTGTCATTCTTGTTCTCGCGGTCCGGGCCCACAACCGGCGTTGGACTTATCAGCACTCGAAACGTTGCATCTGACTCAGTAAACGTCTTGAAGAACCACTCTTTCTGGCGTGCGCCCCAGATTGTCGGGTGTCCCTGGGCGGGCTTAACGTCGCGAAAATCACGCCCCTCCACGATCCAGATCTGCAAATCCTTCCCCCATCGAACAGTCTTGTAAGGAGCGGTTCGAGGAAACTGCTCCTCGAAGATGGAAATGCCTTTGTCCCATGTCAGCGTGCCGTAGACATCACCCGGATCGCAGTCGTTCCTGACCGTGTCGTGATCATCCTTCATGAAATAGCTGCTCACTTCGTTATGAAAGCTGCGAATGTAGGGCATCGCAAACAGTCGATTCATTTTATAACGAGCCAAAGCAGGGCTGAGCGCGTAGGGATCCGGCTTGTCGTAGTACTCGATGTCTCCTGTGTGAACGAAAAAGTGCGGCTTCGCCTTCTTTAGCATCGTGTCATAGATCACATGGCCATTCTCAGCATCGTCCCGTCTGGGATAATCGCCGCAGGTAACGACGACGAAGTTGATCTCCTCCGCATCACCGGCATCCGGAGCAGTGCGAAAACGCCCCTCCAGGCTGACTGCCGCACCGCTATTGCGTCCCTCAACCAACACCTCGTACTGCGTGTTGGAAGAGAGGTCATTCAACAGAAACTGGCGAGTGAAATCCCGTTCGGCATCGACCGACAGCCACGCAGTCTGTTGCATGCTGTCAGGTTTTCCCTGCGGCCAGTAACTGACGCGCACTTCGCCCGTCGTGCCTGGCACACTTCCTTCCATGTCCGCCAGTGACTTACCCTCAGGAAACTGCTGACTGCCATCCGTTGCTCCCGGCTTCTGTTTCCGAGGGTTCTCGACCTTCAGGAACGAGATTCCGGAGCGTGTACGTTCCGCCTGCGCCGTCAGTCGCGTCCAGATCTTTGCTGTATCATGAGTCACGTCACCTATCTTGATGCCGTTGGCCATGAAGACCTCTGCACTGCAGGGCACCAGAGCCAGCAGCATAAGAATTCCGGTCATCAAATGTTTCGTCATCAGTCAGTCCCGTTTGTCTCTTGGCGGTGGCTTCCACAAAGAAGCAACGCGAGTTTCTTAGTCCGAGTGGGCAGGAAGTTCTCACCAGGAAACCATCTTAGTGCGTTTGACCCGGCGATCTACTTCAGGGCAGGACCCGGCAGTTTTTCACCGTTCGTGGTGATAATCTGGAAGTGATGAATGCCGGTCTGCTGCCCATCGCGATAAGTCCAGACTACCTTCTTCTCCGGCGTTACTTCAAACAGCTTGGGAGCATATCGGTCGGCGCGACCGCCGGCATAGCTTGTAATCACAATGTTGCCATTCGGCAGCACCTGTCCGCCACAGGGGTCCTGCAGCCAGTTACCAGGCAGGTCATCATTGGTCAATGTCCAGACGATTTCCCCTGACCGATCAAAATCGACAACTCGGTTTCCATTGGTACAGCAGACAAGTGTGTGTCCATCACCATGACGAATCGCTGTGAACGGCCACGTATGAATCTTGCGCGAGGGATCGCCGGGAGCCGTCGTATCCAGCCGGCTCAGAGTCCCGCCGTCCGCGGAATAGTTAACAACAGCAAAGTCCAGCAGATGCGGAGCAAGATAGGTTCCGTCCTTCAGTTTGCGCGCCATGCGCGTCTGCATGTGATGGTTCGGTTTCTGGCATGCCAGTGGAAACTCCACCAGAACATTGCCCTCTGCATTAACCTCCAGCAGACGAGGATTGTTGCCCGCCTCTGTAATCACGAATGTCCCATCCGCTGTCGGATGAGCACTGTTCACTTCACTCTGAGTGCCCTTCCAGATCAATGACTCCCTGCCGTCAGGAGAGATCCTGACCACAGACCCACCGTCACCGCGTGATTTACTGCGTGTCAGCACGATCGTACCGTCATCAAGGACGTAACCGTCCCGCGTAGATGCCGGATAAGTCCATGTCGGCTTTCCGTCAGGCCCCATGATGTAAGTCTTCTGACCACACGCCAGAAAACTATGAGTCGTCTCCTGCGCCGGTGCGGAAGTCAGAAGAATCGCCAGTGCGAAAACCGGCCCGATGACCAGGGTACAACGTTTCATATTGAATCTGTCTGCTTAACTGAACCTATGCGACCTGAATGTGTGACAGAACTGCACTCAATCCGGTGTCGGAGATTTGACCGGATTCTGCAGTCCCTTCGGGTACTCATTCATGATCTTGCCGTCGAACTGAAAGTTATCCAGCGTGATGTGTCCCCAGCCGCTGGTGGACTGATCGACAACCTTGATAAACATCTTCTTTCCGGCCCAGGGGACCAGGTCCCATTTCGCTTTCTGCATCTGCTGTGAGTTGATACCACGAGCGTAAAGCACTTCCTTTCCGTCGGCCGTACATAAAGCGGCATACGTGGTCCTCCCCATTCCACCACCCACGCGGAATGTCATTACTCCGGCTTCGGGGATGAACAACGGCGATACGACAACACCCATCTGAGCGTCCTTGCCTTTCGGAGCGTTCGGGGACGGTTCCAGAGTTGTCAGGTAGAATTCCCCCTGCTTGTTCCATTCGCCCTTGTTGTGAAAGAATGTCTGACGGTGGCCAATCAGGTGACCGAATTCCCCCTCCACGATCTTCCATGGAGCCAATTGTCCGGACTCAAAGTCAAACGATGCAGAGCCTGAACTGGAACCGGCTGCTACTCTGAGAGCAGCATTTCCAACTGGCTGGGGACGGCTGTCCGGTTGCTTGAGATTAATCCAGCCCAGTCGTCGCGTTGATGGAATATCGGCTCGTTGTGTCTTGAGCAGACCTGCCAGCTTAGCGACGACATCCGGGTACTGATCGTAAACATTACTGGACTGAAAAGGGTCAGCATCCAGGTCATACAGTTGTGCCTTAGGTGCTTTGTCACGGATCTTTCCGTTCACGACACCACTGTTAACCTGTTCGGTCAGCAGATGTGCGGCAGCCCCCGCCAGCAGATGATCTCCAATCTTTTTTCCCTGAAAGCCTCCTTCGTCCCGGGCAGGAATATAAACCCACTTGCCGTGGCGAACCGTCAGGTGTTGAGGACTGTTCGGAGAGATGATCAGCGTATCGCGAGCCGGTTGGGTCGCCTCGCCTCTAAATTCTGCTGACTGGTCGACGCCATCAATCACTGCGCCCGGAGGAATCGTCGCACCTGAGACTGATGCAAACGTCCTGATCAGGTCAATCTGACTGACAAGTGCGCTTGATTCGGAGCCGGCCGGAACTTTGCCAGGCCAGCGGACAATCATTGGTACGCGATGACCACCCTCCCATGCGCCAAACTTAAAGCCGAGCAGATCCCCGTTCAGGCGATGCCCCGCCTTCCACGCTTCCTGTCCTGTCCGGTGCAGCATGCCCCCATTGTCGCTGGTAAAGATCACCAGCGTGTTTTCACATGCGCCAGCGTCACTCAGAGCCGTAAGGACCTCGCCAACAATCCAGTCCAGTTCATGGACAAAATCTCCGTACAGACCACAGTCACTGGTCCCTTTAAACCTGGGATGAGGCGTGAACGGATGATGAATGTTGGTTGTCGCCAGATAAAGAAACAAAGGGCGGCCATCGTCTCTCTCGAAGTGCTCGTGAATGCGTTCGACAGCTTTCTCAGCCAGCGTCTGCCCAACGTACTCGTCTCTGTAACGCTCGTGAGCCTTTGCAGCTCCACCGATCGCCGCATACCCCCCCTTCTCAGGGAACTTCTGAGTGACCGATTTCTTACCCATTACAAATGGGTCTTCGGGGTCGTAATCAACGACGCTGTGGTTCTCAACATAGACGAATGGAGGACCACTATTCACGGTGGGCATACCAAAGTAATAGTCGAACCCAAGCTCCAGAGGTCCGGGCCTGAGTGGTTTGTTCCAATCAGTTTTGCCTCTGCCAAATCCCAGATGCCACTTGCCAACGAGCGCCGTGTCATAGCCGGCTGACTTCAGGACACTCGCGACTGTCGGCTGGTCAGTCCTGATAGTGAGTTCACTTGTAAACGGCAGGGGGCCCCAGAAGTTTCTGCGACAGGGAAACTGCCCCGTCATCAATCCGTACCGAGACGGCGAACACACGGCAGACGCGGTGTGAGCGTCTGTAAATCGTCGACCTTCCCGCGCCAGGCCATCGATATTGGGCGTCTTTATCTTTGTCGCTCCATAGCAGCCCAGATCGCCGTATCCGAGGTCGTCCGCATTGATGAGAACGATATGAGGTCGCTCACCTGCCTGACCCTCTGGAGAAAACGCAAACATGAGCACCGTTGCGAGCACTTGACTGCATGCCATGATCCGTCGTTGTATCAACATATTTCTGCCTTCTCGGTAAGCGTGGGCATCGACAGTTTGACGACAGGCCACTGGCGACCTGACTGCGACTTCTGGCGAATTCCACTACGCTCAGAGGCTATCGTTTGCGGGGCTTCGGAACCGGAGGTGTTGTGGGACGAGATTCCAGAGGGTCAAAGAACCGCATATTTGCTCCGACCCGGTCGAAATCACCGAGATCCTGCCTCATGGATTCGGCCAGCGCAAGTAGTCTCTCAACAACCTGTGGATTCTGAGCTGCGGCGTTGGTGGTCTCTCCCAGGTCTGACTTGAGATCCACCAGAAACGGTTCTTCGAAACCAATTCGATCGGCAGGTGCGATGTGTGTGTTGCGGCTGAACGGCGCAGCACCAACAGGCTCTTCTTCTCGAGGCAGGTGCAGTTTCCAGTTTCCCTGCCGGACTGCCTGCAGGTGAACTCGCAGGTAATAGAAATAGGCCCTGTCCTGATCAGCCTGGTCAAAATGTCCATGGATCAGGTGGCGAATGTCCTCACCGTCGATGACCCGGTCTGTTGGAACTTTCGCTCCGGCGAGTGCCGCAAAGGTGGGCATCACGTCCATTGTTGAAGCAATTGAGTCGCACGTTGTTCCCGCGGGCACTCTTCCCGGCCCCCAGAGAATCGTTGGCACTCGTACACCGCCTTCAAAGGTCGACACCTTGCCGCTGCGCAAAGGGCCGGCCGAACCTCCATGGTCCTCCTTGAGGTGTCCATCCGCGTGATTCTTATTCTTGATCAGCCACGGACCGTTATCGCTGGTGAACAGGACATACGTGTTCTCAGCCAAACCCATGTCGGTGATGGCATCCAGCATCCGCCCAACATTGAAATCGATCTCCTCAATGACATCTCCGTAGAGTCCGCGTTTGCTCTTTCCCTTGAAGTCAGCCGACGCATCCAGTCGCGTGTGTGGCATCGTATGTGGCATGTAAACAAAGAAGGGCTGCGATTGATTTCTCCGGATGAACGCGATGGCTTCATCTGTGTATCGTCGAGTCAATGTTGCCATATTGGACGACTTCTCGATCAACTCTTCATTCCGGTACAGATTGGCGATGCGATCATTACTGGTGGGCGTTCCGTAGAAGTAGTCAAATCCCTGCCGCGTGGGGAACAGATCGATGAAGAAACCTGCCTGCGCGTGTTTCGCGAGGTCCCATTTTCCAAAACAGGCCGTGGCATAACCCTTCGTTTTCAGAACTTCGGCAACCGTAATCTCGTCCTGATGCAGGATTGGGTGAACCTGCTTGGTGTGACCTCGTTCCGCGACCCGCATGGGATAACAGCCTGTCATCAGGGCAGCTCGTGACGGACCACACACCGGTTGAGCATAGAAGCTCGTGAACTTCATCCCCTCCTTCGCCATCGCATCCAGCCGAGGCGTCCTGATGTCCGGCGACCCGAAACACCCAACATCCTGATAACCCTGATCGTCGGTGAAAATGATCACAAAGTTCGGCGGCAGTTCACCGTTCTCTGCCATCAGTGGCAGAGTGACTACAAGGGAAAGACATCGCAACAAGCTGGTGCAAAATTGACGTGTCGCGTTCATCAAACATCCTCGCGTGTAATTCACCATTAACATGCGGCAAACTGAAGCCTCTCAGGTGACCCCAGGTTCAGCCAACAATATCGTGAATCACGTGACCGTGCACGTCGGTCAGTCGCATGTCGCGGCCACTGAAGCGGAATGTTGATCGGGTGTGATCCACCCCCATCAAATGCAGCATTGTGGCGTGCAGGTCGTGGATCTCGGCTCGGTTCTCGACAGCCTTGTAGCCGAACTCGTCTGTCGCCCCATAGATGATTCCCGGCTTCACGCCACCACCTGCCAGCCAGACTGTGAATCCAAACTGATTGTGGTCTCGTCCATTGTTTCCCTGAGCAAACGGCGTTCGCCCAAACTCCCCGGCCCAGACAACCAGCGTGTCGTCGAGCAGATCTCTTTGGCGCAGATCCTTCAGCAGAGCGGCAATGGGCTGATCGACGGCTCGTGCATTGTTCTCATGACCCGATTTCAGATTACCGTGCTGATCCCAGCGATCGCCACCCACTTTGGGACATGTCAGGTCAATAAACC
>CAJWGB010000079.1 GCA_913031625.1 uncultured Planctomycetaceae bacterium
ACGAGTGCAGCGGCCGGCACATCTGTCTTTCGGCACGCTGCTGGAAGCGAAGTACGAATTGACCCATGGTGATCCCAGTATTGATTCTTTGTGTAAACCTGCACAAAGCGGACACCGCGTTCGATCATTCGGCGTGCGATGAGACATCGTTTTCCGTATTCCTCTGAATCAGGCACGTCGATCCCATACATCTTCTGTGTCGCCAGTGTTTCTTTGCTCAGATCCAGGGCATCCCGGGCGGCAGACTGCATGCGGGCAGCTCGTTCGAAGTTTGCAATTCGGGCTGTCAGGTCTGTATTTGCAGGGAACGCAGATGCGTGCTGCTCGTTCAGGGATTTGAGGTAGTCCAGCCACGCCCGTTGAACGCCAGGTTTTCGTGTCGCAGGCGGCTGCAGGTTGAGAATCCTCGGTTCCTGCGATCGAACGACCGTGCCCTGAAACAGCGACGGCAACCAGCCATTTGACCAGTTGAGCACACCCTCAACAGGAATTCCGCGTGGGTCGGTCATCGCGACAAATGCTGGAAGATTGTCGGACGTCGCACCGAGGCCGTAGGTCAGCCAGCTTCCCAGAGATGGTCTGCCACGCTGTGTACGACCGGAATTCATCGCGTGGATCGACTGTCCATGATTGTTGACGCCGGTATGCATGGAACGAACGACAACGATGTCATCGACGACTTCCGTGAGACCCGGGAGTAACTCCGATACAGGTGTGCCCGATTCTCCGTGCTGCCGAAACTTCCATGGGCAGCCCAGGACGCGTGAGCTGGCCTGAGCCGCGTTGTCATACTTGATTGTTCCCGGAAACTGCTTGCCATCCAGTTTGTTGAGCGCGGGCTTGGGATCCAGCAGGTCAATATGGCTGGGACCACCCTGCATAAACAGACTGATCATGGCGTTCGCAGATGGTTCCTGTTTCGGGGAACGTGCTGCGAGGCTGAAGTTCTGCCCGTGAATGTTCGGTTTGACAGGATCCGCCATCGATTCCTGCTCGAGCAGCCATGACAGGGCGATCGGCGCCAACCCAAACGCACCGCCGCGAAGGAACTCGCGCCGAATCAAATTGTTCGATTCTCTGATGGGCGTCATGAAGTCATTCCGTATAGAGAAAACGATTTGAGCTCAGGAGAGCCTGGCAGAAAACTGCGGTCGCCTCGGGAAGTCTTCGGTCGACTGCCAATCCGTCTGCCGTCAGCTGTTGCCTGATTGTATCGATGAATTTTGTGGCGGCCTCCAGCTCGGACTGATTCGGCCGAATCCCGTAGGCCAGTCTCCATGCCTGAGTCGCAGCTGCGGTCAGGTCATTGTCGTTCTCACTGAGGATTCGTTCAGCAAAGTATCCGGCATAAGTGACCGCAAAGTCACTGTTCATCAACAGCAGCGACTGAGGCGTCGCTGTCGAAACCGATCGCTTCTCGCAATTCGGATTCAGCGTTGCGGCATCGAACGTGGAAAGCATTGAGAGTGTGCGAGTTCGTCGTACCTGTACATAGATGCTGCGACGAAACTCCTCGCCCTCCAGGTCAACGGCCTTCGTCGGCTTGCGTTCGCCGTCGAGGTTCTCCCTGCCCAACACGATGCGACCGACTCCGTCTTCCATCACGGGCACGGGTTTCCCAAACTGTTTGGTATTCAGCTTTCCGCTCACAGCAAGAATGGCGTCACGAAGGACTTCTGACTCCAGACGACGGACCGGAAAGCCAACGTACTTTTCAGGGTGTGCGTCGGCGGAATCGGCGGCGGCCTGCTGATAGACGGCTGACTGCATGATCAGACGATGCATGTGCTTAACGCTCCAGCCGCTTTCCACGAATTCAGCGGCCAGCCAGTCGAGGAGTTCCGGATGAGTGGGCCGACTTCCAAGAACGCCGAAGTCGCCGGGCGAATTCACCAGCCCGCGGCCAAAGTGGTGCAGCCAGATTCGATTCACGATCACTCGTGCAAACAGCGGGTGTTTTCCGCTGGTCAGATGACGAGCAAATGCGAGACGTCGACCGGTCGTCGGATGCTCCGGGCTGTTCGCCTGAAACTCGGGGGCATCTGGCAGGATCGAAAGGTCAGCCGGTGGAACCTCGGCCTTCGGCTGTTCAATGTCGCCTCGATAAAAGACAAACGTGGCGGGCGTTCGATCTGGCTGTTCACGAAGTGTCCGCAGGAAGCCTTCCTCCGGTTTTCCGGCACGGATCTCAGTGGCCCGATCTGTATACTTTTTCAAATCCGGTGCAGCTTTGGTCGCCCTCAATTCGGCCGCCTCGTTCTTTAATGCAGCCAGCTCTGTTGCTGCCTCAGGGGCGTGCTGACGGAGTTGAGATTCTTCAATCTTCCTGCCTGCTGCCTTGCTGGCGGCGGCAAGTGCGCCAGCGAGTTGGACTCGATACTCAGCCTCCAGCTTACCCGCCCGTTCGTCACGTCGTCGGTCATAGAGGTAAAGTGACCCGACACTGATTGCGGCGACACTCGGAAACTCCTTCAGCAGCGCTTTCTGTTCATCCGTCCGGTCGTTGCCTGCTGCGCGGTAAGCAGCGCGGACCGCTTCGCGTTTCGCTTCAGGAATAAGTTCCAGCTCCTCATTGAGTGTGCGAGTGATGTATTCCGCGGCCTTCGCTTCGCGATCTTTGTCCACCTGGACGGCCTCAGCCTCGATCGCTGCTGCCTTTGCTCTGTCTGCGTCTGTGTAGAGGGAAGTTTGCCGCCCCTGAGGAGTCAGCCAGTTCTTCCAGTCGAATGCTGGTTCAAAGACTGCTCGCAGTCGGTAGTAGTCGCGCGTCGGAATTGGGTCATAGCGGTGGTCATGACACTGAGCACAGTTAACGGTGAGTCCCATCAGTGACGTACCAACAATCTGAAGCGTGTCAGCGATGACCTGATTTCTTGCGGCGGGCTGATTCACCGACCCGGTGCCATCAGGCGCCATTCTAAGAAATCCGGTTGCCGTGAGCTTGTCGATGTTCTCCGGTGAGAGATTTTCGTGCGGCATTGGCACGAGTTCGTCTCCGGCGAGTTGCTCCTGCACGAACTGGTCAAACGGTTTGTCACTGTTGAATGCTCGAATCACATAGTCACGATAACGCCACGCATGGCGGCGAACGCGGTCCTCGTCCGTATAACCTTCTGAGTCAGCGTAGCCTGCGACGTCCAGCCAGTGACGCCCCCAGCGTTCGCCGTAGTGGGGAGACGCAAGCAGTCGCTCGATCAACCTGCCGAACGCATCAGCAGACTTGTCGGCCACAAAGGCGTCGATTTCAGCCGGGGTCGGAGGCAGGCCGATGAGGTCAAACGATGCTCGCCGAATCAAGCGGTTTCGATCAGCGGGCTCTGTGTATCTCTGTTGTGCTGAAAGGATGAAGGCATCAACCTCAGTGCGTATTGGTGAACTGCTGACAGCAGGGACGGGTGGCCTCACGACCGGTTGGAATGCCCAATAGCTGCGTTCTTCCTCCGTAAACAGCGGCGCATCTCCGAGAGACTCCGGTTCCGGTCGGGCAGTTCGCGCCCCCTGTTCAATCCATCGAGCGAGCGTTTCGGTTTCTTCGGCCGTCAGGCGTTTGTCCTCACCGGGAGGCATTTCTCCGGATCGTACGCGTTCAAGTAACAGGCTGTCCTGCGGGGCATGTGGTGTGATGGCAGGCCCGGATTCACCGCCGGCCGCGATAAATTTTCTGAGCCTCAGATCGAGGTCGGCTTCCTTCTCACCTGCCTCACCATGACACTGAAAGCAGTGCGCTTTCAGAATTGGGCGGACGTGCTTCTCGAAGAGGAGTTCTTCGGAGGCAATACAGGGAGTGAAAAAGCAGAGTATCAGGCAGGCAGTGAGGTATCGCGACATGGAGGTGTCCTGTGCGGGGCGGGACGCTCATTTTTTTCGATCTGCGGCTCATTGTCAAAAGGAGATTGAGAATCCATCGTGCGGGAGCTGTTGCACGTCTGTTTGAACGGTTGCATGACGTTGTGAGTCGGGGCCTGAAACCGTCGATTTTCGCCGCAGTAGTCTCCGGGAACACGAAAAGTTCGGAGAGACTTTCGGAGGGTGGGCACTGCCCTCCAACGACTCACCTGTCTGTGGTAAGGGGCGGTCGGCGATGCCCATCCTGCCGCGACTGACCTTCTGAGTCAGGTGTCTTGAGGGTCTCTGTCTCTCTTGCAGTGCTGTTTATCACCACCGAGGGCACCGAGGACACAGAGAGTCACAGACGAAGACGTCATCGCTACTGTCGGAATTTCGCTTCTGCGCCGCGGAACTCCTCGTTGAACTCACCATCATTAAACACGGTCACACCGCCAACCAGCGTACGCACTGGCAGTCCGGTGAGCGTCTCACCGTCCCACGGACTCCAGCCGGATTTCGTGACCTGTTCCGCATTACGGACCGTGTGTTCCCGAGTCAGATCCACAAGGACGAGATCCGCGTCATAGCCTTCCTGGATACGGCCCTTGTTGTGAATCTTCCAGACATCTGCAGGTGCCTCGCACATCCACCGAACAACCTGTTGCAGCGAACAACGCCCTCCGTTGACTTCATTCAGCAGCAGCGCCAATGAGTTTTCCACAGCAGGCAGTCCTGACGGGGATTTCGGGTAGGGCTGGTCTTTTTCTTCCAGCGTATGGGGAGCGTGATCGGTTGCAATGACGGGGATCGTTCCGTCCAGGAGTCCCTGCCAGATGCGCTCGTTGTCGTCCGGATGCTTGATTGACGGGTTCATCTGAACCAGCGATCCCAGTCTGTCGTAGTCGTCAACGTTAAAGAGAAGGTGATGCGGACACGCTTCTGAGGTGATCAGGTCGCTGGTTGTTCTGAGGAAATCCACTTCATCACCAGTCGAGACGTGCAGCACGTGGAAGTGATGGTTGTATTTCTCAGCCAGTTCGACGGCACGCTTCGTCGAGATAATTGCGGCAGCGTGATCGCGAATGATGCTGTGGTCCTGATAGCGAGACCCGCCGCCAATTCGTTCACGATTCGCGATGACGGTTGCTTCGTCCTCGCAGTGAGCACAGATGGGAAGTGATGTTTCTTTGAAGATTCGTTCGAGTGCTTCCTGCTGGTCAACCAGCAGACTGCCGGTGCTTGACCCAATGAAGATCTTGATACCCGGAGTACGCTCAGCCTGCTGGAGAACTTCTACGTTTTCAGGAGTTGCTCCCACATAGAATCCGTAGTTGACCATGCACTTCTCTGCGGCAATGTCGAGCTTGTCGGACAGCGCCTGCAGAGTTGTTGTCGTCGGGTTCGTATTGGGCATCTCCAGAAAGGTCGTCACTCCCCCTTTGGCACATGCTCGGCTTCCGGTTGCGAGGTCTTCCTTGTGAGTGAGGCCGGGGTCTCGGAAGTGTACCTGGTCGTCAATCACACCGGGCAGTAAATGCAGACCCGTGGCGTCGATTACTTCATCAACTGAATCGTTATTATTGCCGATGGAAGAAATTATGGCGTCTTCCAGAGTGACGCTGATGTTCTCAATCCGATCCGGGAGGACGACTTCGGCGTTCTTGATCAGTGTTTTCATGAGTGGTGAGATTGAAGAGTAGCGTGGTGATTTGAAGCACTTTCGGGCGGGGGAAGAATAGCGACTGGCCACTGTGAATCCGAGCATGCACCGACCGGAGTATTGGTATTCCTCGATCAACGTTACCAGCATCGCACATCGCTGAGTCCGCCGCATCACCCTCCTCGTGGGAGCGTCGACCGTGATCTCGAGGAGGGCTCGTGAGCGACCCGGGAGCGTTGCGTGAAGAGACCGCGCTGCGGGCCCTTATCCTGCCTTTTAGGCTGGGTGCCGATCACGCTGCGACTCTGGCACTTCGCGGGAGAGTGAAGTCTTATCAGGCAATCGCCCCCGATATTGATTCGCGTTTCCCGGAATTCAAAGGACGCAATCTGGCATTCCGTGTGTGTGTGTCCTTCAATGCACTCTATGAGAACTCTGAAACCAGATGGCAGACAACGACTGGCGGTTATTGTCATTCTGTGCGCAGCCATTTGGGTGATTGCTCCGGTGATGTCGCAATTCGGGTCAGCACTGCCCGTCTATCGACGTACTCTTGATGCCGTACCGCTCTTTAATGCGTGGACGGTCTGGTGGAATGCCGACCGCGCCGCGAGTGGCTTTGACAATTACTGGCAAGCGCCCATCTTCCACCCCGCGGATGACTCCTTCGCCTACTCGGAGCCACAGACAGCGACGGCTCTGGTGGCTCCTGTCATTTGGCTGACGGGCTCCCCGGCGGCCGCCTACAACACATGGATACTGCTTGGCCTGTTCCTGAACGGTTTCCTGACCTGGAGGATTTTGCGACGGCATCAGGTCCATCCGGCAATTGCACTGGCGGGGGCTGTGAGCATGACATGGCTCCCCGTCGTGACACGGCAGCTTGAGGTGCTGCAGCTGATCTCGGTCTGGCCGGCGTTGTGGACGTGGGACGCTGTCTGGAGGCACGGTCGGAAGCCAACTGTTCGGACTGCGGTCGAGGTGTCCATCTCATGGGCCGTCGGATTCCATATCTGCGTCCATCACAGTTTGTTTGTCACCATCCTGATGGGACTCACTGTCTGGATCGTGCTGACGTCGTGGCGTTCTTACAGGTTGTACGTCACATCAGTGGTCACTATTGCAATCATGATTGTGCTGGTTGGAGGATTCGCATGGAAGCTTCGCGAGTCTCACCATCGGCACGGCTTTAAACGCACTGCAGATCGAGTCGCTCGTCTGTCAGTGAAGCCCCGGAACCTGTTGTATCCGGTGCGGGATGCATGGCTTCGTGGGGTACCGAAGGAACGTCCCGGACACACGCCCGGTTGGCTCAAGTGCGGGTTGGCGTTGGCCGCCATTGCAATTGGCGTCCGTCGGCGGCGTCATCGGCGCTGGATTCTTCTTCTTGGAGCGACAACCGTCGTGGCGGGCGTTCTTGCGATGGGACCTCATGCTCGGTTGGGACCTCTTGTGCCGTGGGACTGGGTTGCAAGGCTGCCGGGGATTGCTCAGGTTAGAAGCGTTTATCGTTTCACATTCTTCATGCAGACTGCCATCACGCTGCTGGCCTTTACGGGCCTTTGGTGGCTGTATGCATGGAGCACCCGACGATCGAACGCTCGCGCCTGTCATGCGTTGTTCGGCATTATTGCACTCGTGGCGATTCTGGAATCACCTTTGCCACAGCGGTGGGCGATTCGGGTCCCCGAACTGAAGCAGGATGTCGGCTGGGCGAAGTTTGTTCAGGAGAACACCCCGGACGGAAAAGCGATTATTACGCTGCCATTTAACCAGACTCTGAAACCATGGGACTACCGAGACACCACCAGATGGATGTATCGAAGTACGCTTCACGGGGTGCCTCTGGTGAACGGATACTCCGGCTACGTGGCGTGGGACGTCACGCGAATGCAGAAGGCGTTCGTAAAAGACGGGCTGACAGCAGAACTGCTCGAGAAGATTCGCGAAAAGGGAGCACACTTTATTGTGGTCCATGCGTCGGATCGTGACTCTGTGCCAGACAATCTGATGCTCCCCGTCGTCTTTTCAGACTCCCGCGTGCGAATTTACCTGACGAAGCCGCAGTGATGTTATTGTGTCTGCGGCGAAGTTCTGCGACGGATGAGCCACTCCACAGATATGACGATCAGCAGTCCTGGGGTGTCGCAGGCGAGTTCGGAACAGAGAAACCCAAAGCCGAGTACAAGGCCTCCCGGTTGAGTCCCGCGGATCGCATCGATCCACGGAGCGTGGTAAAGCAGGCTGTCTTCATTCAGGGAGAATTATCCTGGAGCGAGCCACGACGTTCCGCTTAGTTGAGTGTCGGCAATCAGGGTGCTGATCCCCGGAAATACCAGTGTGGCCCAGATTGTGTCGCCTGCGTAGAGCCGCAGGAAATGGTGAGTATTTCGCCGACCGAGTGAGACGCCAGTCCGGTGTGGACGGTGCATCTGGTGAGTGCTGCAAGACGATTTGTGTCTGGACAGATCGCTCTGTCATCGCATCAACACTGGGGACTGGAGTCTCAGATTTGAAAACATCGCATGGGATTATCGATGCAACGCATCCGAAATTGCTGATTCCAGTGGTTGAGACGCGAATCAAACGCTCAAAATCATCGGGAATTCAGGAAGAGCGCCAGCCGTCTCGATTTGTTTCAGTTCCCGGGGGGTTCTGTCGATCTGGTTTTGAAATCAGTCGGTGGAAAAGTAGGATACCACTCGACTTGTGGATAGCCGCCGTGAGACGGTCAGGCCGGGATGCCGTGCGATTCCGTGATTCTCTCCTGATCCACCTCCGAGGGTTGAGCAAATTCCCCAGGACGGGTCGGCAGAATGCGTCCACATGTCTCCGAACAGACAACCGGCTGGCGGTCCGCGCGGCCCATCGGCAAACAAAAACTGGTTCACATCTCAATCTGAAAGAAGGACAAACTGATGGACATTCCACAACCTGGTGGTTTCGATTTCATTTCTCTGGGCGCCATGGTTCATCGACTGGACCCCGGTCGTATCCCGTTTCGCAAGGCCAACCAGTTGGCGGTTCACGTGAGCGGTGGTGAGTTCAACTGCTCCGCAAACCTGGCCGACTGCTTCCGGATGAAGACTGGCATTGCAACCGCAATGGTTGACAGCCCACTCGGCGACCTGATCCACGAGCGTGTCCGAGCAATGGGTGTGACACCGTTCTACAAACGATTTGAACATGACGGGGTGCGTGGCCCTAACATGGCAACCGTGTACAGTGATCAGGGCTGCGGAGTCCGCGCTCCAGTCGTCTTCTACAATCGCAGCAACGAAGCAGCCGGTCAGCTGAAGGCAGGGGACTTCAACTGGGACGAGATCTTCAGTGGAGGCTGCCGCTGGTTCCACAGTGGTGGCATCTTCGCCGCACTGTCACCCACGACACCAGAAGTCATCATCGAAGGTATGAAGGCCGCCAAGGCTGCCGGAGCCATCACTTCGTTCGACCTCAACTATCGCGCGAAGCTCTGGGCGATCAGCGGAGGATTGGAGAAGGCTCAGGAAACTCTTCGCAGTATCGTTGAGCACTGCGATGTGCTTGTTGGAAACGAAGAAGACCTGCAGAAGGGCCTTGGCCTGGAAGGTCAGGACGTTGAAAAGCAGTCGAAGCTCGATCCATCAGCATTCTTTGGGATGATGGAATCTGTGGCGCGAGACCTGCCCAACGTAAAGGCCGTTGCCACGACTCTGCGAGAAGTGATCACGACCAATCGTCACAAGTGGAGTGCTGTCCTTTGGATGGACGGCCAGACATACCAGGCCAACGCTGGCAACGACCATCAGGAAGCTGACCTGGACGTGCTTGACCGAGTTGGCGGTGGTGACGGATTCGCATCCGGTCTGATCTATGGTCTGCTCAATGGACGTGATCCTCAGAACGCTCTGGATCTTGGCTGGGCCCATGGTGCTCTGCTGACAACATTCCCGGGCGACACAACAATGGCTTCTCTTGAGCAGGTTGAAGCATTCGCTGAAGGCGGTTCTGCCCGAATCCAGCGCTGATTGTTGTTGGTACGATGAAGCGTCCCGGTCAGCACCGGGACGCTCTTTCTTTTTCCACCTCGGCTGACTCCAGCCACAACTGAATAGCAGAGTCATGGCAAAACACGACATCGGCCTGATTGGCCTCGCAGTGATGGGACAGAACCTGGTCATGAATATGGCCAACAAGGGTTTCAATGTTGCCGTCTATAACCGCACGACCGAAAAGATGACGGACTTCGTCAACGGCCTGGGCGATCGCCCGGAAGGCGTTGTCGAAGAAGGAACTGCGGATCGAATTCACGGTTACGAATCTCTGGAAGACTTCGTCAACAGTCTCGAGAGTCCACGCCGCGTCATGATCATGGTTCAGGCGGGTGGTCCGTGTGATGCGGTCATCAATCAGCTCAAGCCACTTCTGGATCAGGGCGACATCATCATTGATGGTGGGAATGCCGACTACACAGATACCAATCGACGCCATGAAGAACTCGCGGCTGAGGGATTTCGGTTCATCGGCACCGGTGTTTCCGGCGGTGAAGAGGGAGCTCTGAAGGGCCCGAGTATCATGCCCGGTGGTCATCCCGAAGCATGGCCATTCGTCAAAGACATTCTGCAGAAGATCAGTGCCAAGGTTGGCGAGAACAACGACATTCCCTGCTGCGACTGGGTGGGTGAAGCCGGTGCCGGCCATTATGTGAAAATGGTCCACAACGGCATCGAGTACGGCGACATGCAGCTGATCTGCGAAGCCTACTACATCCTGAAGCACGCGTTGGGACTCACGAACGACGAGCTTCATGAAGTCTTCAAAGAATGGAACGAAGGTAAGCTCGACAGCTACCTGATTGAAATTACTCGCGACATCTTCACCGTCGCTGACAAAGAGTCAGACGCTGACCTTGTCGACGTGATTCTTGACACTGCCGGCCAGAAGGGAACCGGCCGCTGGATGTGCCAGCATGCTCTGGAACTCGGCGTCCCAACGACGCTGGTGACCGAAGCTGTTTACGCTCGTTGTCTGTCCTCTCAGAAAGACGCCCGCGTCCGTGCTTCCGAAGTACTGACAGGCCCTGAGATCAAATTCGATGGCGACAGGCAGCAGTTCATCAAGGATGTTGAGCAGGCTCTCTATGCGTCCAAGCTGGTCAGCTATGCACAGGGATATGTGCAGTTGAATGCAGCTGCAGAAGAGTTCGGCTGGAAACTCAATAATGGTCCAATCGCGTTGCTGTGGCGAGGCGGTTGTATTATTCGCTCTGTGTTCCTGCAGGACATCAAGAATGCGTTCGACAAGAACCCAGAGCTGGAGAACCTGCTGCTGGACGACTTCTTCCGCGAAGCCATCAATGACGCTCAGGCAGCATGGCGACGTGTCGTTTCAACAGCCGTTCAGCTGGGACTGCCCGTTCCTGCATTCACCGCAGCTCTGACATACTTCGACGGATACCGCCGAGGCAGCCTGCCTGCCAATCTGCTGCAGGCTCAGCGAGACTACTTCGGTGCTCACACCTATGAGCGAACGGATCGTCCCCGCGGCGAGAAGTTCCACACGGACTGGATTCGCGAACGAAAGATCTGAGTCGATCTGGATCAATCAATAGAAAAGCCTCCGTCTCGGCATCGGGATGGGGGCTTTTTTGTTGTGGATCGAATCGACGAGGCAGCTCATCGGGAGATTTGCGCCCGTTGACGCAGTCAGACGCCGGGTTTCACCGGGGGCCGGGCTGATTAATCCGGTCGGCGTTGCGGTCTTCGCCTGGCGTGATGTAGGGGCCCTGAGGTAGCTCGTCCCTGGGGATCGACTTTCCTGAAACACGGTGAAAGGTGTCGGGCGAGAGTCGTTCCGGAATACTGTCTCCCGTTTCTTTCATCCACTGATCGATCAGTCCGGACAGTTGTTGCTCGATCTGAAGGGACTCAGCTTTGCCCGCAAGATTCGTCAACTGATGCGGGTCCTTTCGGACGTTGTACAGTTCCACGACAGGACGTGGTGCGCGGAATACATCCGCCTGTGCAGCCGACAGTTTGCCTGCTTCCTGCAATGCCAGCAGATTGCGGTGCGAGGGAGATCGAACCGAGTCGGCTGGTCCCTGCCATGCCAGTGACGGACGAAAGTTCCGTACGAGCAGGTAGTCGCCTGACCGGACACTTCGGCCATGGGCCTCATAGTCGTGCCAGTTGTGTTCGGAGAATGCAACGTCACGGATGGTGGCGGAAGAGTTCTCGAACACAGGCAGCATCGAAACGCCCTGCATGCTGTCCGGCACTTTGGACCTGGCAAGACTGAGTACAGTTGGCGCAATGTCGATGACACTGACGAGACTCTTTGCTGCACCAGGCTTTGCAATTCCTTTTGGCCAGTGAGCGACAAGGGCGGTTTTCATTCCGGAGTCGTGGAGTCGCGTCTTGGCTCGTGGGAACGGACGGCCATTATCCGCCATGACGAAGATCAGCGTGTTTTCCAGTTGCTCCTGCTGTTGCAGTTCATTCACCACAAGACCGATATAGTGGTCGAATCGAGTCACCTCGTTGTAGTAAGACGCAAGATCCTTCCGAGTTTCCGGGTCGTCTGACAGGAAAGGGGGAACAACGACGTCACCGGGTTTGTGCTTTGGACCGTAATTACTTTTCCACTGACCGTCTGCGTCCCAGCCGCGATGAGCGTCAGTACTGGCAAACCAGAAGAAAAATGGCTTGTCTTTGGGGCGTTCTCGCGTGACCTTTACCCAGTTCGCATGTCCGCCGCTGTTGCCTTTGGTTTTGCCGTTGTCGACATGATCAAACGGAATAGGCCGCGCCCCCTCACCTCGCTTTGGAGCGGTGGATGACATGTGATGTTTACCGGAGAGCGCCGTGTAGTACCCGGAGGCTCGCAGCAACTCCGGAAACCATGGGAGGTGTCCGGAGATTGGCTTGTGAAGCTCAGCTGCCTTGCCGTTGTTGTGGGGGTAGCGTCCGGTCACGATGCTGGAGCGACTTGGGCTGCAACTACTGGCAGTCAGATATGCTCGGTCAAATCGCAGACCGTTCCTCGCCAGCTGATCGATGTTGGGAGTTCGTGCGGACGTGTTTCCGTAACATCCGTAGTCATTCCAGCTCACGTCGTCTGCAATGAACAGAATTACGTTCGGGCGATCTTCGGCCGAAAAGACCGTTGTTAGAGAGATGAGACTCAATATTGCGATTCGGTAAGTCATAACTGTTAAGCATTGAATAGTGTGGCACAGACCTGCGTATTGTAGGCAGCTCTCATCCCGATCGCAGCTGGGTGAGCCCGGAGTATACGAGATGCGTACCGGTCGGAGTAATTCGGCTGAGTCTCATGAGGCCTCAATACGGGCCAACACATCATGATAGACTGTTGAGGCTCAGGTTGGCTCAGTCTGCCCCCTGGCAATGAGCCTGACGTTCTGGCTCTCAGCGGAAGTGCGCGAACACTCCGGCCGAGCCACCTCTGGAGTGAGAATCAAACACGTCTCTTCTGGCTTGTCAACGCGTCGGGCCGGGCAGCTTGCGCTGCTCCGCTAAGTAAACGCACTCGGCCGGGCAGCCTGCGGTGGTCTGTTCAGACACTGGACTTAATCCGCCTGCCCCTGCGAGGCTGGAGGAATTCGGAATGCGGAAACGCGCGGACTCACAGAACGCGGGGACAGGTTGGCAGAATCTGATGGCCGGACCTAGCAGCGCAAGCCTCGGTCAAAGACGCTCTTCAAATCCACTTGCCTTGAGTTCTTCCAGCAAGTGCTTGATGCGTTCTGAATCATCTCGGCGAGCGACGAGCGTGGCGTCAGGCGTGTGTACGATAATCAGATCTTCCACTCCGAGGGTTGCTATTGCATGGTCGCCTTCGCTGCGGATGATGCAACCCGATGTGTCGAGACCGGCGTGGTTGCCGTCAATTGTGTTTCCGTCGTCGCAATAATTCGTGAAATTGACCGTTGTCGTCTTCGCCTGCCAGTCTCGGCACCGCAAGCCAGCTGCCCACGTCATCCCAGTCAAAGGGCGCTTCAATGACAGAGACACCTGTCGCTCGTTCCAGAACAGCAAAGTCAATCGAGATGCTGTTCATCTGGGGGAACAGGTATTCGAGTTGATTCTGATAGCTGTCCTGCCCAATGAAGCCGGCAAGTTCGTCGAGTTGCTGTCTCATCTGAGGCTCAAACTCTTCCAACTGCTTCAGGATGGCGTCAGCCCGCCAGCAGAAGATTCCACAGTTCCAATAGAAACGACCGGACTCAATAAATGACTCGGCGGTCGCCAGGTCCGGTTTCTCACGAAATGACTGCACCTGATAAACGCCGTGGCCTCCGTCACCCTGCTCAATGTAGCCGTAGCCGGTGGATGGAAATGTCGGAGGGATGCCGAACAGGACCAGTTGATCCGGGTCCTGTTGCACGACGGAAACTGCTTTCTGAGCGGCTTCCTGGAATACCTCAACAGGGCCGATCACATGATCTGCAGGCATCACGAACATGATTGCGTCGGGATCCTGCTGCAGCGCATGCACAGCTGCAAGTCCAATACACGGGGCGGTATTGCGCGCTGCCGGTTCGACAAGGACGTTGGTTGCCGGAAGGTCGGGGAGTTGCTGACGTGTCAGGTCAGCCTGCACGGCATTTGTAACAACCCATGAGTGCTGAGGATCGATCAGTCCCGAGCAGCGGTCCAGCGTCTGCTGAATCATGGTTCGGTCGCCGTACAGACGAAGCAGTTGTTTGGGGAGCTTCTTTCGACTCTGAGGCCAGAATCGTGTCCCGCTTCCGCCCGCCATGATGACTGCATGAATCATGTCCCAGTCCTTCGTTTGTGATTCTGCTTCGCTGTCACGATCTGTCAGTTGATGTCCTGAAGAGAGTCTCTGGGTCCCACGCCGACAGTGGTAATCATTTCGATGGGGTACTTGTCCAGCAGTTCCCGAATGTCGTCCATTGTGATCGCTCGAACCGTGGCGAGGTCATCCGCGACGGAGCGATACTGCCCGCGGTAGACCCAGTTCCCGCCCAGCGAAGACAGGCGGCCCATGGGGCGTTCCCCCCGCAGAACGATCCGGGAAGCGACTTTGTTCTTCGCCTGCTCCAGTTCTTCAGCGCGAATGCCCTCAGAGTTCACATCGTCAAAAACCCGCTTCATTCTGCGGATGTTTTCTTCGACATCGTTCGGCATGCAGCTGAGATACGTCATCCACGTGCCAGCTCCGTCGTATTCGTTGTAGCCAAGGTCGGCAGATTCGACGTGTCCAGGGTCTACAAGATCCCAGAACAGCCGACTGCCGGAATCGTCTCCCACCACAACTGCCAGTAATTCCGCGGCGAACCGAAGATCATCTGTCCCCCTGGGAGCGACCCCCATCTGCATAATGTGCTGCTGGACACTGCCGTCTCGTGACACCATGCGGACCTGAGGCTGCGGCTGAGCGTCCGGGAGAGCCCGATCGCAGCTGCCGGCCGGGATGGAACTGCAGTGGCGTTCCACGATTTCCAGCAGTGAATCGAAGTCTGTATTCCCGGCAACGGCCAGTGTAATGTTCCCCGCCTTGTAGCGATCAGCATGATATGTGTGCATCTGATCGCGGTTGAGTTCTGTGATGCTCTCGTTCGTCCCCAGAATGCTCTGGCCGAGCGGATGACCGGAGAAGTGTGTCGCCATGATGTTGTCGTAAGCAGTAAAAGACGGGTGATCATCGTACATCCCGATTTCTTCGAGGATGACCTGCTTTTCCATGTCAAAGTCATCCTGCCCGAGGGACGGCTGCATCAGGACAGACAACAGATCCATGGTTGTGTCGAGGTATTCGGGCAGAACGGCCGCGTAATACATCGTAACTTCTTCGCCTGTGGACGCGTTGTAGTTTGCACCCACCTCATCGAAGATGCGATTAACGTCATCGGCCGAGTAGCGGTCATTCCCCTTGAATGCCATGTGCTCGAGGAAGTGGCTGACTCCGGAGACCGCGTCTGTTTCGTCACGTGAGCCGGTGCGGACAAAGAATCCGGCAGCGACACTCAGGACAGACGGATTCAATTCGGCAATCACCTGAAGCCCGTTCGGCAGAGTGTGTTGCTTAAAGTTCATTTTCAGGTCGCTTCTGCGTTCGTACTCAGACAGTCGGAGTTAAGAGGCTCCGGGCCGATTGTGACAAGGACGATGTTGTTGGGGGCGTGATCGACGGCAAACCGAGTCACCTGATCAACTGTAAGTCCGTCAATCTGACTGCGAACATCGTTGAGTTGACGCGGCTGTCCGAGAAACAGGGTGTCGCGTGCGAGCGAGCCTGACCGCGCCATAGTGGACTCCTGCTGCATAATCAGGGCGCTCTTTGCTCGTGCTTTGCAACGCTGCAGTTCGTCCTCGGTGATGTTCTCGTGCAGACGACGAACTTCTGCGACAGTGACGTCCAGAGTTTCCTGAGCCCGGTCATTGGTCGTGCCCGCGTAGCCGAAGACGCGTGCTCGATCACGCTGTGTGTTGATCGATGCCGAAATCGCGTAGCACAGGCCGCGTTTTTCCCGAACTTCTGTAAACAGGCGGGAACTCATTCCGCCGCTCAGCAGGCTGACAGCAGCCCAGGCTTCAAAGTAACGTTCGTCCGGATACGGGACAGTGTCCCACGCGAGGCCAATGTGTGTCTGCGCGGAGTCATGTTCGATATGGCAGGGAGAGGGATGAGTGTCGCTTCCGGCCGGCGCTGGGCTGCCCTTGCCGTCCCAACTTCTGAATGCAGATTCGAGGGTGTCTCGAACTGACTCGGGGTCGACGTTTCCGGCGATTCCGATCACGGACTCGCTGGGGCGAATGTACTCGTGGTGGTGGCGAATGACATCATCCAGTGTGATTTCCTGCAGGTCCTGCATTGTCCCTTCGGCCGGATTGCCGAACGGAGCAGGATATGAGCATCGTCGAAGCAGGTGTCCCAGCTTCTGACGCGGCTCGTCTTCAAGAGCATTGAGCGTTTGCAGGGCAAGTTCGCGTGCCGGTTCAAACTCCTCCTGTGTCAGGTGCGGCTTGAGCACCATTTGAGCTGCGAGTGGAATCGCGTCCTCCAGCCGGTCGGCTGTTGTTGCTCCTGAAAGCGTGACGTAGCCCACTCCACCGCTGACCGATCGCTGCAGGCCAAGATTGTCGAGCGCCGAGACCAGTTCCCGAGCTGAGAATTCGCCCGCTCCGCGCGTCATCATTTCTGCGAGAATTGCAGTCGTGCCCGAGCGACCAGTCTGGTCAAAGATGGCACCTGCGGGCACCATCAGTGTCAACGCTGCGGACTGAACTCCCGTCATTCGCTGAACGACCACCCTTAGCCCGCAGGACAGGGTAAAGGATGAAAACTGTTCTTCCGTCATTTCAATTTCCCGGGCGTCGCCCGTGGTGAGAAACAGGACAGAGACGGGACCGCGCCCCGACTCTGCCCGTGTTGCCGATGACCACTTCTATTTGGCGGGGAGGTCAAAGTCGCCTGCAAGGTTTCGCCAGATGGCGTGCACGTGGTTGGCACTGTTCTGAGTATTGTTGTACTCAATGATGAACGTTTTACCCTGAACCACGTAATGGTGCGGCTCATTCAGTTCTGATCCGCCCCACCAGCCAAAGTGGATGCTGTCGAGTCCGGCCTTCTGAATGGACTGCATTCGTTCACGAACGATAGACGCGGGCATTGCTTTGAGGTACTCAGCAAGCAGGTCTCGAAGGAGTTTCTGCTGGTCCGGAGTCATGTCGGCGTAGGCGACACCTTCTGCGTCGGCGAAAACCGGCTGAGCAACTCCACCACCACGAATATCTTTCGGAGCAGTTTTGGAAAGCCAGATGTTCTTCCGCATGGCGTCTGGCGCAGACTTCAGAATCTGGCGGGCAATATCCTCACGAGCTCCCAGAACGCGAAGTGCTCGGCCGGGACCGGCATCGATCAGGCCTGGGTTGGCGCCGAAGAATTCAGGAGTGCTGCTCGCGACTTTGCCATCCTTGATGGTGTAGTTGAGGGAAAGGTGATGACCTTCGAATCGCCATCCCCAGTTGCCCTTGTTTCCGGGGGTTCCGAAGATGCTGATGTAGTAACGATGCGGGTGACGCTTCAGCCGTCGTTCCTCTTCCGTTCCGCCTTCAAAGAGGTACAGGACTTCTTCCAGACTGCGGACCTCAAGCGCCTTTTCGTAACCCGCGCCTGAAAGTCCTGTCTTGACCAGATCACCGGCCGCTTCTGTTGCTGCCCCTTCGAGATCCCACAGGCCAATCCCTTTCCGGTCGCGAGGAATGAAGTGCCAGTTGATGCGTTCATCGTCATCGAACTTAAATGTGGCTTTGAGTTTCTGGCTGTGATCCAGCGTCCCAAGGAATCGATTGGCGGCCCTGGCCATGCGGCCAGCGGGGTCGCCGTCCTGAGCAGTGGTAGTGGTCGTCAGAGCGGTGCCGCTGATCACGATCGCCAGCATGAAGTGCAGTGGGGTGAGTTTTGTCATATTAAGACCCTGTTGGTGAGAACAATGAAGACAGAGAGGGAGGGGGAATGACGTGTCAACTACCCTGGAGGCCAGTTGAGAGAACGCCCACCCATGATGTGGATGTGCAGATGGAATACAGTCTGTCCGCCTTCCTCACCGGTATTAATGATGGTGCGGTAGCCATTCGTTAAACCGAGCTGTTTGGCAATCTCCGGCACTTTGAGGAGCAGATGCCCCGCCATGGCCCCATCATCTGCAGACAGTCCGTCCAGCGACACAACCGGCTTCTTTGGGATCAGCAGAACGTGTGTGGGAGCCTGAGGGCTGACATCATGAAACGCCAGACAGAGGTCGTCTTCGTAGACGATGTCTGCCGGGATCTCCCGGTCGATGATTTTCTGAAAGATCGTCACAGTGGTTAATCAAATGAGGTGGACTGTGCTGTCGTTACCTTTGAATGGTGCCTTAACGGTCGAGCTCCGTTGGATGAAATTGGCTGTTGTTGAGCCTTTGAGGTGACATCACATGAGGGCTCAAAATAACTCAACTTATTTGTCCGAATCACTCGCAGGAGGCGAATGCTGCGTGGCTAACAGCAGCCTCGGTCAACCGCTGGAAGGTTAGCAGGTGGGCAACAAAACACCAGTCGATGGAGAAATCCGCCGGGTCCGCTGTAGACACAGCGGCGACTGCCTGCGAAATTTCGCTCGTTATCTGTTCTCCGCCGCTCTGCGGCTTACTTCAATGGCACCAACGACGAATGTCAGACGACCCGCAGCCCCCCGAAGAACCGTCTTCCGATCAGCCACAAAGTCAGGAAGTCCGGCATAGCCATGTGGGGGCACTGGTTCCTGCTCATGTGGCCCGTGGCATTTTCAGTACCGGAGCAGTGGTCCTCCAGGGGCAGCATGAATTCATCGTTGATTTTCTGTTGCGGATGCAGCAGCCACAACAGGTTGCGGCTCGCATTGTCATGGCTCCGGCCGTGGTGGCTCAGCTAATTCAGGCGCTGACTGAGAATGTTCGGAAACACGAAGACCGCTTCGGTCCGATTGTGTTGCCTCCGCAGCCGACACCAGATCCGGAGGCGCCGCGGCAGTCAGCGCAGGATCTTTACGATCAACTTAAGCTCAGCGATGAAGACATGTCGGGTGTTTATGCCAACGCCGTCATGATTGGACACACCGCCTCAGAGTTCTCTTTGGATTTCATCACAACATTTTTCCCTCGTTCCGCGGTCAGTGCTCGCGTCTTTGTGGCGGCTCCCAATGCCAAACGGCTGCTTGATTCTCTTAAGCATTCGTTCGGTCAATTCCAGCAGCGGCCTCAGCAACCGCCCCCCGGAGCTGCATCTCAAGATGCCCCGCCGGATATCCCACCTCCGGAACCCCCTCCCCCTCAGGATCCGTTTGGCGGATACCATCCGGAGAACAACTAGGTTGCCTTGCAGCGGCTCCAGGACGGACTGTGTCGTGTCAATTAGTCACTTGCTGGCGCTGCCCGCGCCGCCGCGCACTTCGGGTTCAGGCCGTCCGAGGACGTGGCGCAAGCCAGTGAGTCAGGAGCCCCACTCCAGCCGAGTGTTTCAGTGTCGCCTGACTACCAAGGCGAGGAACAGCACGCTGCTGGCGCAGCCTGACTGTCCCTCATGTTGTGCAGATGCCGATGTCGCTATTTTTGCAGCAGGCCATGCACGTATGGCTGGATGTTCTTTTCATAGCTGAAGTGCTCGCCACGGCTGGGACGAAACTTTGTGTCGTCGAAACGCTGAATGAGTTTCCCGTTGCGGTACACGAGGACTGCCGGCATCGCGCCAATCTCCAGAGTGTCAAGCACCTCGGTGGTCTCCTGAGTGCACATAAAGTTCGTCAGGGCGTTGGGCTTCAGTTTCCCGTCGGCCACCTTCTTCGCAAGAAACTTTTGCACAACTGGCTGGTAGTAGGCGGGCGGCTTCTTTCTGATGCCTGCGTAGTCCAGGTTGTAGCTCACGCAGACCACTTTCTCGCCGTACTCAGCCTTAAGTTTTACAAGGCCCGGAAACTCTTTGAGGCACGGCAGGCACGCGGTCGACCATAGGTCCACCACGACGATTTTGTCGGGCTTTTGCTGCTTTACGAATTCCTGCAATTGTTTCCATGAAGCCTCTTTGATGGGCACTTTGGGGGGAGCGTCGTCAGCACGGCAGGTCTGAAGACCGGACAGGCAAAACGAGACAACTGCAGGGAGAAGGAGGTGCTTCATGAAGTGTCCTCGAACGGTGAGGTGAACGGCAGGTGGGGGCGTGGCAAGCATTCTATCACTCGGGAGCAGATCCTCCAGTGGTCACGACCGTGTGTTGTTCATGGAGGTGACTGACGGGCCGAGCGGCGTCTTGCATTGTCAAGGGATCCGTGGACGCTTCATGTCTTTACAGTCAGACGGTCGAAAAGAACTTCCTCGATGTTGGCGAAGCTGGTGGTGGGAGTTGCTCCTGCCGGGCGGCTTAAGTCCATTGATGTTTTGCGCGGGCTAACCATTCTGTTGATGCTCCTGGTCGACGACATCCGGCCATCGAGCGCCGACGGTATGACGGTTGCAGCCTCGTCTTTCCGCTGTTTCTGCCTCTCGCTGGCGTCTCCTGCTTTTGGCAACAGCACGCAGTCGAAGTCAGAGGCAGCAGATTCTCGGGCGTATCGATGTTCTCGCCTGCTATCGACGCTGCCCTGAGCATTACAAACTGAGTATGAGATAGCCCGGGGACTGCTGACCAGGCCATTCCGGGCTGGGTGTGAGGTTGCCCAGGGTACCGCACCCCTGGGCATTAAATCGGTACAGTCCCTGCGAACGGCAGCCTGTAACAGACGGAAGGCTGGTTTTCCGCCACCTCTCTGAAAAGCAAAAGCTATTTTTGAACTGGTCGGGTCACGAGGAATTTCACGCCCGCAACTTTTTGAGCGGCCATTTTTGGGTGGTCACCAGGTCAGAATGCCGATTCCCCTAAAACTTACTGCCGAATCAGCGCAACTCAGTCTCCTCTCGGAATCTCCGGAGGATTCACCGCTGATCGTGCACCGCGACACTCTGCTGGGAGATCTCCCGAAGGGGCGTGACAGCGACTATGCGCTGGTCTGTGACGACAATCGTCGCCTGCTCGGCATCGTTCCAGTTAAGGAAATCGATCGACGACTTCAGTCCGCAAACCCGTTCGAGCGTTGGCGCTGGACGAGAATGCCGATTGGTGCGATGTCTCCTCTTTGCTTCTCTGACTCTGCTGGCGAAGGTTCACAGCAGGAATGCGTCGAGCACAATTGCACCGCGATTTCGGAAGGCGGACGACTTTTAGGCCTTTCCGTTAATGGTGATCTGTTTCTCAGCTGGAAGCGTCTCGAATCGCTCTTCACTGCCGCGTTGTCGGATCCACTCACCGGGTTGATGAATCGGCTGGCGTACGAACGTCGGTTGCGGGAAGAGTGGGACCGATCGCTGCGAACATCTACTTCAGCCGCGGTCGTCGTGGTCGATCTGAACGATTTCAAGCACGTTAATGACTCGTGGGGGCATGCCGTTGGAGACATGGTTCTGAGGCTGGTCGGCCGTCAACTGCAGTCAGCAATGAGATCATACGACGTTGTTGCTCGGTTCGGTGGAGACGAATTCGTAGCTCTTTGTCTTGGTTGCGCTCCAGGCGACATTCAAATACCGATTAACCGCCTGTTGCAGGCCATCAACGATATAGACTGCGATCATGAAGGGACGCCGATCCCGGTCAGAGCCAGTGTGGGAGCTGCGGTTCGCCACGACGGTTTTGATTGTGCGTTGCCGGAAGACCTGTTCATTGCGGCAGATCAGTGCCTATATGAAGCGAAGAAGAGCGATCAGAAAGCATGGGTGATTGAGTTTTGCAACACCGATGATGCCGTACCGTATCCGGTTGATTCTCCTCAGCCTGGTGTCTCCTCTGAAACTAATCCTGCAAAATCAGTGGTCTAAACATGCATGGCAACTCCGAGTCAGATTTACTGAACGACTGTTACTCTGACAGGCCGGAAGGAGATGCTGTGTTCATACGTCAGAAACAGTGGCAGTTGACTTCTCAAAGCGTTTCGGGGGAGGTCACTCCAGTTACTCATGTGCCCTTCACTATTGGTCGAGAGTCTGACAACTCGCTTTCGATCAGGCATTCGACCGTTTCGGGCCACCATGCGGTACTGTTGGTTGAAGGTCAGCACCTCGTTCTTCGTGACCTGAACAGCACCAACGGCACGCTTCTGAATGGTTGTCCGCTGAAGAACGGCAGCACTCTACGCGAGGGCGACATTCTGCATTTCGGCAGTGTGATGTACACAATTGGCCAGCAGAGTGGCTGCGACCAGGAGCCCACCACCCCTTCCGACATTCTGGCAGAAGCAGTCGCCCATGGGCAGTTCGACAGACTGCTGAACAGTTCGGCACTGAGGCCGTATTTTCAGCCAGTTGTGCGACTGGAGGATGGGCGATGCGTCGGCTACGAAGTTTTGTCTCGCAGCACACTGTGTGGGCTGGAGACCCCGGATAAGATGTTTCGAGTGGCTGCCCAGCACACCAGCGAGGCTGCGTTGAGCAGGGTGTGCCGACTGGAAGGGCTCAAAGCCGCAACGGGGCTTTCGTCCAGCTTCACGATCTTTCTAAACACTCATCCTGCAGAGCTTCCCTCCCCGTGCACAACGCTGGCATGGAATGAACTGACCGAATCACTTGGTGATCTCCGGCAGCGATTTCCCGAAATTCCTTTGGTTCTTGAGGTACATGAGTCAGCCACTTCTTCCCTCGCGTTTCTGACGATGCTGCGAGACGTGCTTCGCGATCTCAATATTCAGCTGGCGTACGATGACTTTGGGGCGGGACAGGCACGGCTGGCAGAACTGGTGGAAGTCTCGCCCGACATCCTTAAGTTCGACATTGCGATTATTCAGGGGCTGGCGGAGTCACAACAGCGTCGAAATATGGTTGATGGCCTCGTAAAGGTGGCCCGCGACCTTGGAGCAGTCTGCCTTGCGGAGGGGGTCGAAACAGTCAATGACACTGAAGCGTGTATGGAGCTTGGGTTTATGCTGGCTCAGGGATACCTGTTTGGACGTGCTGAGCCTGTAACGCGGTGGAAGTCACTGGAGGATCCGTTGCCATGATCGCTCCTGCTTATGGAGATGGTTCACTGCTTGAACTTTTGCTCAGCGGTGAAAAGTTCTGGCCAACAGAACCTGCAAACCTGCACGAGCTGGGGCTGTCCCAATCATTTCTGGAGACGCTGTGTGCAAGGCGTCTGTTGACTGGCGGCAGCGCGACGGGCCGCACCCTTGCGGCGGACCTGTGCCTGCCCTATCGCATCGTTGCTGGAACGGCTGAAGACGCGGCGTCAAGTGACACACGAGGGCGCTGGCCAGTTCG
>CAJWGB010000080.1 GCA_913031625.1 uncultured Planctomycetaceae bacterium
GCTTGATTCGCTGAGGCTGGCTCAGTCTGATCCGACTACCGTCCTGCCGACGATGCGCCGGTATGCTCAGGAATTCGACGATCACGTGCTGATGCAGCACGTGGACCTGTACGTCAACGACTGGACCGTGGACCTCGGGGAATCCGGTCGCAGGGCGCTTGATGAATTATCCTCGCGAGCCGTTGAGTGCGGCCTGATTTCTGCGGACAAGCGTCTCAGAGTATTTGAGGAACTCTGACCATGAAATGCCTGACCTGCTCCGGCTGGGAATCAACTCTGAGAATCGGGCAGAGTTGAGTGGATCCCCAGTGGGCTGACGGCGAATAGAGAGATAGACTCTCCGTAGTGAACGTCGAAGGAGCCCCCGATGAAGCCTCTGAATTCAGCAATTCGATCTTTCCGCAGCCTCATTCTGGCGGTTGGAATGTGCATTGCGTTTGCGGCTCCAGCGTCGGCCTGTCCAAATTGCAAGGCTACCAACGACGACGACAAACGTGCCGCTCAGGGTTACATGTACAGCATCCTGTTCATGATCGGCATGCCGGCGACCCTGTTCACCGGGTTCGGCATTAGCTTTTACCGGATGACAAAACGGGCAGCCGCGGCCGCTGAGGCTGAGGCTATCGATGCGGGAACTGAATAGTTCCACGTAAGCACCGTCCGTTGAGATTCGGCACACCATTCAGTTGTTGCAGTCGGTCGGCACATTCTGCCGCTGGGGTCTGTCTCGACGGCCACGAACCTGATGCCCGAGCCGTCGCAGTTGGGAAAACCGGTTCAAACGTAGTGCACGTCACACAGTGACGCCGATTCCACTTACGAAGAACTGTAGAGAGGTCGTGCGCGGTCTCAATTCAGAATGTGTTTCGGTGTTGTGTTGCGAGTGACTCCCATGATTCGGATGCTGTCTGTCTCTGCCGCTGTCGTCTTCTGTCTTTCTGCCAACGTGCTGGGCCAGCATACACCGCTGAATGGTGGTGTCCGGTGGCAGCAGGATGTCGAGGCGGGACTACAGACGGCCAACGATTCCGGTCAGCTGATTCTGATGAAGTTCACTGCTGACTCATGCGTCTACTGCAAGAAAATGGAACGTGACACATTCTCAAACCCACAGATCGGGACTGTCGTGCATCGAAGTTTTGTTCCCGTGCTTGTGGACGCGACAAAATACAGAAGTCTGGTTGAGCAACTGAAGATCAAGGGGCTTCCCACGACTCTGGTTGTGTCACCCGACATGGTCATCCTCGAACGCATTCTTGGCTACCGATCGGCTGAAAGCCTGCTTCCGGAACTCCAGAGGATTGAGGCGAAGCACGCTCCCAGGACTGCGCCAGCTGCGACACCACGAACCGCGCACTCACCGGTTGTCGCTCAGCCCCCGGCTGTCGCTCAGACCCCGGTTGTCGCTCAGACCCCGGTTGTCGCTGAGGCACCGACGACCAGGCCAACGGGCACATCAGCAACGCCAGCAGTTAAGCCTGTCGGTTATGATGGCCCGGCTTTCGGTGGACTCTGTCTTTCCGGCGTCCGCGAAACTCGAAGCCTGGTTTCCGGGCGACCGCAGTTTGCCTGTCGTTATCGTGGACGGCTGCTGCACTTCAGCAGCGATCAGCAGATGTAGATGTTTATGGCTGCGCCGGCGAAATACTGGCCGGCAGGCGATGGGACCTGTCCAGTGACCCTCGCGAAGACCGGTCGAGTTGTTGAGGGCAAGCTGGCCTATGCGGCGATGTACCAGGGCAAGTTGTGGCTGATGAAAGACCGCGACACCATGAAAACGTTCGTCGCCAGTCCGGCAACTTATGTGAAGTGACGGTACGTCATTCGGACGTGGAGGCTGATTCCTCAGTCTGCAGGGCTCTTCTCTTTGACGATGGCCATGTAATGAAAGCCCGGAGTCGTTTATCTGACACGAACGACAAATAGGGGACGATCATAATCAGACCGAACGTCCACATCCCAAGGAATGCGCCGATTCCAAGGTGAATGCAGACCCCGATGAACAGCATGAGGGGACGCAGCGTTCTGTTCCAGATCAGAGCGCAGAAGAACACTTCCCAGACGATGGTGATATGCGCCAGCAGGTAGGGCAGCCAGGGGATCTTAGCCATCCATGTCAGGTCGGCGGTCTGGTATTCCTGATTGGCAATCACACGCCAGAGTGCTTCGCCCGTCCACCATGTTTCCCCCTTCAGTTTTGCGAATCCTGCCCACAGGTAGATGATGCACAGATGGACCTGCAGCAGACGCAGGGCGAGACGTGCAGACGGTAGAAGCTGCGTACTCAATCCTTTCTTGTGTCGGCGGTAGCTGTCCCATGAAAGAGAGGCCTCGGATGGGCCGATGGCGAGATACAGGCAGAGCAGACCAACGATTTGATCCAGGCCGAAGTTTGCAACGGGAACACGCTGAGACCACGAAGTCGTAATCAGGAATGCCAGGACGGAGGTGACTCGGGTAAATGCACCGGCAGTGAAGAGCAGGGAGACCAGGATGGACGCTGCCAGAGCAGCAAACATCCATTCCTGCGGCACATACAACAGCAGGCTGAACATGGCATTTCCTTCGTGAAGCATTTCGATGGCTTCGCGAGGTTGCAGCAGGTCGTCACCGAAGAATGCCTGGAGGTCCAGCCCCCATACGCAGAGCGAATAGGTCAGCATCAGTCCTGTGAGGATCCGAATCAGGCCCAGTGGCAGCGGGTCGGCCGGCTCAAACCAGAACCTGAGCCATGCGTCACGAGCGCGCAGCAGCCCGCAGCGGATTATGGCGATCAGACGTGAACTCGAACTGGTCATTCTCGCATCGTACCTGGGAGTTGTTCCGGAAGGGGAACGAATCACGCCGCTACTGATAATGCCTCAAATCGTCGCTGAAGGCGCGTTATCACCGGACACCCGGCCTGCCACATCGTAGCGGAAGTACGCAAGCACTCCGGCCGAAAAACCCTGCGGGTTCGAATTGACCGATCCGGCAGCCGCCTGGCAGCAGCGCTCGGCCGGGCGGCTCGCGCCGCTCCGCTAAGGTTGAAGCACACTGGGCTGGCGGCCCCAGCCTGTCAACTCGTTGTCTTACTCAAGGACACTGCAGGCATCTCAGATGCGGTCCAGCCCGGTATGATTATCTGGAATGTACTGTAGCTGTCCTGTGGGTAGACAAGATCAAACTGCGGACTTCCTTCGAGGGGCCACAGGACGAGGAAGTGGTGAATCAGGTCGCTGAAGACGAGGCTCAGGCCAATGATCAGCATCCACCACGAGAGCCTGGGATATCGTGTCCACAGCCAGCAGGCAACCAGCACCACAACTCCGCCCACGTAGCCGTGGTGGATACGAATGCCGCAGGTCAGTCGCCCGATCGTCGAAGCCGTATCGCGAGTGGACTCCAGCCGGAGTCCAAATCGCAGCACACAGGTAAAGACCTCAATGCCTGCCGTCAAAATGACCGTCCAGATCCAAAGCTGTCGGTTGGTGCGCATGATCCGCCTTGTGGAATCCGATTCTCACAGCTATTCGACACTCGTCAGAAAATCCTGGCCAGTTTCAGAGCTGGTGCCAGGGGGAGCTCTATTGAGCTCCCGGCGTGGCTCGATCTGCATCAATAATGACACGATAAGCGTCGTCAGCGTCTCCTGCAGCTCGCAGGTTCTCAAGGAACCCTTCCTGCTGGAAGAGGCGTCCCAGTCGAGCGAGTATCTTGAGGTGCGTGTTGGGGTCGCGTGCCAGCACGAGGAAAAACAGGTCCGTCAGCTCTCGACGCGGGCCTCCAAATGGAATCCCTGATTCTGTACGTCCGAATGCAATCAGCGACTCACCCACTGCGTCCGGCATACGGTTCTGCGGGTGAGGAATCGCGACTCCACCAGGAAATGCTGTCGAACTTGTGTTCTCACGATCGCGGACTGCCTGAAAGACGGCGGAGGAATCGTACAGCTGCCATGTTCGTCCGGCGACTTCGACCAGCTTCTTAAGTACCGATGGGCGAGTACCGCAGTCCAGTGGAACCTCGACGAGGTCCGGATGCAGGAGACTGGAGACCGGCGATGACGGACAGGCTTCTGTGGACTGCTGTGACCGTTCCAGAACGGCCAGCTCCGTTTCAGCCAGAGACGGGATCTCCCGCTCCAGCCAGTTGGTGATTTCAGTCTTGTTGAAGCGCCATTCACCACCCACCCGTCGTCCCGGAATGTGGCCGCGACTGACCTGCTTTTCCACGGCGCGACGGTTCTGGCCCAGTTGTCGGGTCAGTTCTTCGATGGTGTAGTAGTCGCGTGACATTGGAGACTCCTCGAAGGGAGCTGTTTGGGCAGGCAGAGGGAGGCAGGGCATCCTGCGGAGGTAGGACCCACCACTGTACCGTGATTATCGACGTGGTATGCGGTTTGTGTTGAAGATTTGCGAAATTCTGACAGGGATTCGGGGATTCTGCTCAAGGCTGCAAATCTGTGTCTGTGAATCCCAGATCCAGGTGGGGCGTCGGCGGATTCTGCCGACGTTTGGACGCTCGGTTTGTATGGAGCGACGTCGTTTAACCCACGGCCCGGCGGGCCCTGGGATGGTGGTTGTACCCAACAGGATCGTCAGAACGTGCACGCCTTTGGCTGCCGGTTAAACGAGTGCCGGACTCGTAACTACTTCAGGCGGTTTTCGTACCAAACAACGTTGTTCGACCCGCGGCCGGCGTTGAGCAGATCCATGTCGCCGTCGCCGTCCATATCGACGGACCGGAGGTCATAGCTCTGTTGTGATTCGTCGAGGGTGTGGATGGTGAAGTTTCCTTTGCCATCGTTTTCATACCATCGCACCCATTCACTCTCGTAGCCACAGCTGGCGGCGTCCGGATCGCCGTCTCCATCGTGATCGGCGATGGTCAAACTGTGCGGTGACCTGATGTCAGGATCGATTTCGTGAATCTTCCATGAGGGATTTTCAAACCAGAGTACGCCAGCACTGTGACCACGGGTGGCGAGCCAGTCCAGCTTTCCGTCTCCATTCACGTCTGCTGGCAGGATGTTAGTGGCAGCCAATTGATTCTCTGCAAGGATCGTTTTTTTCCACGGGCCCGTGACGCCTTTTTGGCCGGGGTTAGTCCAGAAGGCGAACCAGTTGCCGTCGGCAAACGGTTTGCCTTTTGCGCCGACTGCAATTTCTTTCCATCCATCTCCATCAATGTCGCCGGCTCCCATGTAGTGGCTGCCTCCGCGTGCGTCGCCGTCGGCAAAGACATGTCGATTCCACTGGGCTGCCTGATGGGGATTCTTTGGGATGCTGTACCATGCGATGGAATCCGCGATTCCCCTGTCTGGCTGAAAGTTGTTGATGATCAGATCCTGCTTTCCGTCATTGTCGATATCGGAGGCCAGCAGACAGTGAATTCCCGTGATCACCGGGTCGATCATGCGAGGTTTCCATGCTCCCTTTGTTGCCTCTTTCCTGCCTGGATTTTCCAGCCAGAACGGATGTGAGCTCGACACTGTGCCGGCCCAGTCGAGGTCTCCGTCGCCATCAACGTCAATCACAGCGCTGTGAATGCAGGCACCACTGGGGAGGTGATGCAGAATGACTTCCTGAGTCCAGTCCGGGGCAATGAAGAGACTCACTTTGCCATTCACACTCGCGATGACATCAAGGTGCCTGTCGCCGTTAGCGTCAAGGGCAACGGCCGTATTGCAGTGACCCTGACTCATGATGACATGTTTCTTCCATGGATCGGCAGACACGGAAGTGCAGAGGATGATACTGAGAATGGCTGGTGCGAAACGCATGACGGACTTTCTGTTTCAAGGAGCTGTGCAGTGTATCATGCTTCTCGCTAAGGTTTAGCGACTTCACCAGCTGTGTATGGACATCGGCATCCTGCAATGTGACAATTTGCAGCACACAATTATCTGGAGAGCTCGATGTCAAAACATGATTTTTCCCGACGTCGTCTGTTGCGGGGTCTCGGAGTTTCCATGGCTCTGCCGTGGCTCGAATCCACCACAGTCTGGGGTGACGATTCCAAACCAGCTCGACCGGGCAGTCAGGCTCCGACCAGAATGGCGATCCTGTTTGCCGGCTGCGGATTTCACTCCAAAGAGTGGTGGGCTCGCGGCGAAGGCAAAGACATGGAGTTTGGACGGGTTCTGCATCCGCTGAACGACTTCAAGGAGCAGACTGTCTTCATCCAGGGCCTATACAACGCAGAGGCGCTCAAGGGAAACATTCACAGTTCGCAGACAGGAAACCTCCTGTCAGGGGCTCCTCTTGCTCCCGGCGGCACGATTCGCAGCGGGACAAGTGTTGACCAGCTGGTGGCCCAACACATTGGCAGGCAGACGAAACTTTCAAGTCTTGTGCTTGGGTGTGAGAAGGCCAATCCTTCTGTCCACAAGAATTATTCGATGCTGTATAGCTCCCACATTTCGTGGAGCAGCCCCACGACACCCACCCCTCTCGAAGTTTATCCGGCACTGGCATTCGATTCGTTGTTCCGAGATGCCGCTCAAAAGGGCGACCGCAGCGTATTGGATGCTGTTCTCAGTGACGCCAAAGACCTCCGGAGGAATATCAGCCAACTGGATCAGCAGAAGCTTGATGAATACCTGACCTCTGTGCGGGAGGTGGAGCTGCGGATTGACCGAGCCGGAAAACGCGGCGAATTGCAGGGCTGGCGGCCGACTCTGACGGAACCCAACATCCCTCGTCCGAAGGATGGTTACCCTCAGGACATCGTTGAACATATGCGACTGATGTGTGACATATTGCTGCTGGCATTTCAGACGGATACCACACGAGTCTGCACGCTCAAGCTGAATAATGACCACGGCACGCTGCGATTTCCTCACATCGGTGTGGATTACATGATTCACCATCTGCTATCGCATAACGATACGGAAGACTGGCTGAAAGTGAACCAGTTCTTCCTTGAGCAGATGGCGTACATCGCGCGACGTATGAGTGAGATTCGGGAGGGTGACCGAACGCTGCTTGATAACAGCATGCTTATGCTTTGCTCCAGTATGCTGACAGGTCACCACGATGCTTCAAAGCTTCCTGTTGTGATGGTGGGAGGTGGTGGCGGCCGGATCAAAGGCGGACAGGTGCTCAATTACCTCGACAAACCCAACCGTCAAATGTGCCGCCTTTTCCTCAGCATGATGGATAAGATGGATGTGCGTCCCGAGAAATTCGGAGACGCCACAGAGCAACTTGAAGAGGTGTAGGCTTTGCCGTTTCCGGTTCAGCGGGCCGTGAGATATACGCTGGGCCTGTTTCGTCGGGCTTCCTTCGAGAGTACAATTACTGAATGCATGATGATTCAGCTATTCAGATTTCCAGCCGTTTCAGGTGCGTGCAAACGTGCCTGTTCGCTTTTAGTCTGGTGATTGCCAGTAGCGTCTCTGCTGAGGACGTTCGGCTTCAAAACAGCTGGAAGAAGAATGCGTTCGTTTCTGAGATCTGGGAGATCAATGGAACGGATTCCCGCAACAACCCGTTACGGCGTCAACTTGAGTCTCCATTCACGGGCGATGAACTCTTTGTTCGGTACCGGATTCATTACGCTGCAGAATCTCTGGATACACCGGCTGACGATGAAGGCGAATTCTTTGTGCTCTGGCTGGACCAGGCAGAAGGAAATGACGGCAGCACGCATAGTGGAAATGTGCCCAACGTCGGCCTGCATGTCGACGGGGAACAGAACCGCTTCATGATTCGATTCTCATCAGCGAGCCAGAAGTTCGCCGGAGAAGTGACAGGGAGGAAGGAACGGCTGCTTGTGGCGAGACTCTGGAAGTCTCGACCCGGAGCACAACTCCCGTTCGATCAGCTTGACCTTTGGGTAGATCCGTCGCCGGAGGAACTCAGGAGGCCGCACGTATCAGCAGCGTCTCCCAAAGCCATCTCAGTCGTCAATTGGATTGGCTTTTCGACAGGGGCCAAGACGGAGGTGGAAGACCGAATCAGAGTTCGCGACCTTGCCCTTGCGACCTCATGGAATCGAATCATGGGGCTACCATCAGAGACGACGCCAACACCTCCCGGGAAGATTGTCAGGACGGTGGACTTTGACGCGCATGTCGTGCCGATTCTGAAGGACAGGTGTTTCGGGTGCCATGCTGGTGAGGACGCAGAGATTCGACTTGACGTTTACGACGAAGTCCTCAACCGAACCGTGCCCTTTCAGGCGTCCGCGAGTACGCTGATTCAGGCAATTGAGTCGGGGAAGATGCCTCCGGATGAGGAGCCTTCGCTCGACGCAGATCAGCAGAAAGTTCTGCGGGCGTGGGTAAATGAGGGAGTGACATGGAATGAGGCCACGTTGCCGACTCCTGTTCCCGATTCGGATCACTGGGCCTTTCAGCCCATTGTAAGACCCGATATTCCGGTAGTGACTGGTAAGGACTGGATTCGTACTCCTGTCGATCACTTCATTGCGGCGGAACAGGAACGAATTGGAATTGAGCCCGCTCCGGAAGCGTCACCATCCGTTCTCACACGTCGCTGGTCCCTTGATCTGCTGGGCCTGCCAGTCAGCGGGGATGCTGCTGATCCGGAATCTCTGATGGATGACGCCGCATTTGGAGTTCGCTGGGCGCGTCACTGGCTGGACGTTGCTCGCTGGGCCGAGAGCAACGGACATCAGCACAATCGGTTTCGTCCGGCCGCATGGCGTTATCGCGACTGGGTGGTGGATGCCTTTAACAACAACATGCCTTTTGATGAGTTTCTGCGAGCTCAGATCGCGGGGGACGAATTGGCTCCGGCGACAGGTGACCCGGATGGCCGACTGATCGCCACCGGATTCCTGTCTGCTGCTCGTTATTCAGGAAACGAACTCGATAAACGCATTCAGCGCAATGACATTCTTGTGGACGTCGTCAACACGACTGCGTCCGCCTTTCTGGGGCTGACTCTGGAATGTGCTCAGTGTCATTCTCACAAGTTCGATCCAATTTCGATGCGTGATTACTACCGCATGCAGGCATTCTTTGCGGGCGGTCAACCGGGGAACGTGAGTCTCTCAGAAGCTGAAGCGTCCGCACGTCCGCTGGCCGATCAGCGTCAGGCAATTTTCGACCAGACGTATGCCCGACTGGTTCGTGTCCGAGAACGTCGGGGGCTGCCAAATGCGTCGCTGGTGACTCCGTCGACCGTTATCAAAGGGATATCGTCCGCTGATCGGGGCAGATTTGGCACGCTGGAACGTGAATTAAAATTATTCCCGCAGACGTGGGCGTTCTATGCTCCGTCGACAGCTCGTCATGCCCGTACGGTGTTGCCTCAGGAAATGCGGTGGCCGCTGCCGAATGCTCCACGAACTTTGGAAGACGTGGAGTGCCGCCTGTTGCTGCGCGGTGACGTGAATGCTCCGGGCCCTCAGGTTTATCCCGGCTGGCCGCGCGTGTTCGGAGATTCACAGCCCGGCACGCATCCGCGAACAGCACTCGCTGACTGGATGACTGGCGCGAATAATCCACTCACGGCTCGTGTCTGGGTGAATCGAATCTGGCAGTGGCACTTCGGACGCGGTCTTGTATCCACATCCAGTGACTTTGGGACGCAGGGGGCGAAGCCATCACATCCGCGGCTACTCGACTTCCTCGCTTCTGAATTGATTTCACACAATTGGGACTCTCGGCATATCCACCTTTTGATTTTGAACTCTGCGACCTATCGTCAGTCCAGTCAATTCTCGAAGCACAACGAGGAACGCGATCCGGACAATCTGACGTGGTGGCGATGGGAGCCTCGTCGACTCGAAGCAGAAGCGGTCCGTGACTGTATTCTCGCGGTGAGTGGCCAGTTGGACCGGAAACGCGGAGGACCATCTGAGACTGACTCAGGGAAGAGTGTCCGAAGAAGTCTGTATCTACGTCAGCATCGAGAACGGCTGCCGGAACAACAGAACTTATTTGATGGCAGCAATGCAGTCGTCAGTTGTACGCTTCGCCGCGTATCGACCAGTCCGCTGCAGCCCCTGTGGCTGATGAACTCGAGTTTTACGCAGACAGCCGCTCAGAAGATGGCTGACCGATTTGAGAAAGTGAATGAGGCATTTTTAGAGTGTCTGGGCCGCCAGCCAACTCTCGAAGAATCAGACCTCTTGTCCGAACATACCATGAATCATGGAGCTGCCAGTACGATGCTGATCCTGCTCAATACCAGCGAATTTCTTTACATCCCATAGTCCTTTGTACGGCTCCGTGTCCCCTGTGGTATTTCATTCTTCCTGGTTGTGGGTTGGTCTCCTGACCATCCCACTGAATCTCTGTGTTCTCTGTGGTATTTCATTCTTCTCAAGTAGGGTGGGCGTCGCCCACCGCCCCGGTTGTTAGGATGTGTTAGGTTGTTGGTGGGCAGTGCCCACCCTCCTGTTAATTCTCCGGGCCGCATCCGAATGATGCACCGTGACGTTGCCAATTGAACGATCTATGACTGAGTTAAACCGCAGAACATTTCAGGCTGCCTCCGGACTCGGAGCCGCCTCCATTGCGCTTCAGTCTTTACTGGCAGATGAGCGATCGGACAGACGCCCACATCATGCTGCCACCGCTCGCAGTGTGATCTTTCTGTTCATGTCCGGTGGTCCGAGTCAGGTGGATACATTTGACCCAAAGCCTGCTTTGGCGGAGCTCGCAGGAAAGGACGTGCCCGAGTCAATTGCCCGAAATGTTCCGCCGATCAAACGTGCCGGGCTAAAGAACCTGATGGCATCTCCCTGGAAATTCAGCCAGCACGGTGATTGTGGTCAGCCGGTTTCTGAACTGTTTCCGGAAGTCGCGAAGCATGTCGACGATCTCTGTGTGATTCGTTCAATGTCTCATCGCAATCCCGTACACGGACCTGCGGAGTGTGTTGCGTTGACGGGGACTTCGGCTGCAGACCGTCCGAGCCTGGGAGCATGGTCGCTGTATGGGCTTGGCACACCAAACAGTGAGCTTCCGGGGCTGTTGGCGATGAATCTGCATACCGACGGAATGCAGCATCCGCAGGCAGCGGGGTGGGGAGCAGGCTTTCTCCCTTCAAAGTATCAAGGCACGGTGATTGATCCTGTGAAGGGAATTCGACACACGTCGATGCCGTCCGGGATTTCAGTTCAGCAGAGAACAGCTGAACTGGATTTGCTCAAACAGCTTAATCAACGGCACCTTGCCCGCGTGCAGGATCATTCTGAGCTTGCAGCGCGAATCGAGAGTTATCAGACGGCTTTTGCGATGCAGACGTCGGCTCCGGAACTCTTTGAGATCAACACGGAATCTGCGTCGGTTCAGCAGGCATATGGTCTGGATCGACCGGAGACAGCATTGACAGGTCGCGGATGCCTGCTGGCTCGCAGGATGGTCGAGCGAGGCGTCCGGTTCGTCCAGGTGAGGGTTGGAGGCTGGGACGCACACGGCAATCTCAAGGGGAATCACCAGAAGATGGCCGACAGAACGGACGGCCCCGTCGCCGCGCTGCTCGCTGACCTAAAGCAGAGCGGATTACTTGAGTCGACACTTGTGGTCTGGGGTGGAGAATTTGGTCGGACGCCCACCATGGAGGGGCTCGGAAATGGACGAGACCATTCGCCGGCAGCATATACAGTGTGGCTGGCTGGAGGAGGCGTCCAGGGAGGGCAGGCGATCGGTCATACCGACGACATTGGATACACGGTGATGGATCATCCATACCGGCCGCAGGATCTGCACGCCACAATTCTGCACGCGACCGGGATTGATGCAAAGCAACTCACATACGATCACCATGGACTCATTGAGACCCCGGTTGGTGTGACGGGCGGAAATGTGATTCCCGGTGTGTTTGCCTGAGGCCTGTTAAAGTGGCCTCGGCAATCTGGTCACTCATGGCACTGAGCACAAGACGACCTGCGATGGCAGGCCTGGGCTGATACTCGTCGGCTCGGAATGTGCATGGTTCAAGTGCGGCTGGACTGAATTGCTCCGAATGAATAGGCTTCCCAATTCTGCCGCGCAACACAGCTGCGACTTGCACGCAACAATATGTCAGAACCTTCAGCGAACCCGGATACCGACGATGATCAGATTACCCTGAACGGGACTGATCAGGACCTGCCGAAACACGTCAAGAACGGGTTCATGCGGTATCGCGATTTTAAGCCCCTCACTCAGGGGGGCGAAGCGATGCTCCAGACATGCTTCGACGAGAACCTGGGACGAATCGTGGTGATGAAGACGCTGCTGCCCCAGCTCGCGAATCTTGAGGTTTACCGGCGTCGGTTTCTTCGCGAAGCGCGGGTGACTGCTCAGCTGCCTCATCCCGCCACCGTTCCGGTCTACGAAATCAGTCGAGATCGGGAAGGCAATGTTTACTTCACGATGAAGAAGCTGGGGGGCCGCGATCTCTGCGATATTCTCGACCACATTGCGGAAGGTGATCAGGCGACGATTGAGAAGTACCCGCTCGACCAGATTCTGAGCATCCTGATTCGGGTCGGTCAGTGTCTCGCATTCGCGCACGCACGGGGAGTCGTCCATCGCGACCTGAAGCCTGCCAACATTATGGTGGGCGAGTACGGTGAAGTAACGCTGCTTGACTGGGGGCTTGCCAAGGTTGAGGACCTGCGAGACGACGATGAAATTGAACAACTGGTTCGAAGTGGCCAGAAGGAGATTCCCGGTCGGCTGACAGGCCGGGGCGACGTTCAGGGGACACCTTTTTATATGTCTCCCGAACAGGCTAAAGAGACGGCCGACGTGGATGGAAGAACTGACATCTACAACATGGGGATCATTCTGTTTGAATTGATGACCGGCGAGAGCCTGATGTCGGGGCGTAACTTTCGGGAGATCAAACGGAAGATTCTTGAGGATCCGGTACGTTCACCGGCGGATGTGACGGACCGCGGCGCCGTTGATCCCGAGTTGAACGCCATCTGCCTGAAGGCGCTCATGAAGGATCCGAGTGACCGTTATCAGAAGATCGACGAATTGACGGCCGATCTACGGGCTTACCTGCTCGGCCAGCCGGTGTCTGTCGTTTCAGACCCGCCCCTGATTCGCTGGCTGCGGAGAGGAAATCGTAAGGCATTTCACAGTGGATCACTTGTGTACATTGCCTTGGGGGGCATGCTTTGTGCGCTGATTCAGCTGATCTGGCATCTCGTTCGTTGACGTTTTGTCCGGACACAGGCATTATGCCCGCTTTGCCGCGATGAATTTCGGCTGCCTGCGATTCTTAACGACTTTTGCCACGGAATCTCGACATGAGACGATCTGTTTTTGCTCTGCTGTTTGTCACGACTTTGTGCGCAGCGAACCTGTTCGCAGCTGACAGAGAAACCACCATCAAACGGGTGGGGGCGGACATCAAATATCTGGCGTCAGACGAACTGGAAGGTCGAGGCGTCGAGACAAATGGTATCCACAAGGCGGCCGACTTTATTCTGTCCGAATACAAGAAGTATGGCCTGAAGCCAGGTATGCCGGATGGAACGTGGAAGCAGACGTTCAAGGTGAACCTTGGTCAGTCCAGGATCAGTAGTGAAACCAAACTCGGTTTCACGGATGCTGACGGAAAACGCAAAGCAATCGATCGCAAGGCCTTCGAACCCATTCAGCGTGGCAAGAATGGCGCCGCGTCCGGAGAACTGGTCTTCATCGGTTATGGAATTACAGCCGAAGAGGAGAATTTCGACGAGTACGCAGACATCGATGTGGAAGGAAAGATCCTTGTCCTGATCCGCCGCGAACCACTTCAGGGGCAGGATGGAGAGGCATTTGACGGAAAGAAAGTCACGTCTCACTCTTACATTGACACAAAGCTGGGCCTGGCAAAGAAGCGCAAAGCTGCCGGAATCATTTTTGTAAATGATCCGTTCAACGCCAGCAGCCCGGACAAAGATGAGCTGACTCAGCCAGCTGGATTTGGTGCCAATGAATCAGGTGTGCCATTCGTTCATGTTCGCCAGGCGATTGTTGATTCACTGCTCCAACAGTCACCGCTGACCGTTGAAGTGGGGGATGAAAAGAAACAGCTGAAATCACTGAAGGAAGTAACCGACCACATCGACGCAACACTGCGTCCCGTAAGTCAGCCAATGAAGGGACTGACTGCTGACATCACAACTCGGTTTGAGACGCAGTCTGTTGACGCACACAACCTGATCGGTGTGATCGAAGGTGAAGGTGACCTTGCAGATGAGACCATCGTCATCGGAGGCCATTATGACCACCTTGGGTTTGGTGGTGTTGGTTCGCGTGCTCGAAATCGTACCGGGGAGATCCATCCGGGCGCGGATGACAATGCCACAGGAACTGCGGCAGTGCTGGAGATTATCCGTCGAGTTAAGGCGGGCCCTGCACCAAAACGACGTCTCGTCTTTATCTGTTTTTCCGGGGAAGAACGCGGCCTGCTGGGCAGCAAACACTATGTTCAGAATCCAGTCTTTCCACTGGACAAGACGATCGCGATGCTGAACTACGACATGATTGGTACATTGCGTGACAACAATATTGATGTGAATGGTGTCGGGACAGCGAAAGAGTTTCGCGGCATTGTCGACGCTGCTGGTGAGAAGTCACCTTTGAAGCTCAAGATCGTGGAACATCCCTACGCGGGGAGTGATCACCTGCCGTTCTTCCAGAGCAGGATTCCGGTCATGTTCTGCTTTACAGGCACGACTCCACGCTATCACACTCCAGACGACAAATTTGAAGCTGTGAATGTTCCCGGTGTGGTCACAGTGATTGACTTCACTGAGCAGCTGCTGCGAGGCATCGACGCACTTGAAGAGGCTCCTGAGTTTCAGCAGGTTGGTCGCAACACGACTCGCCGTCCGCGGGTGCCGTATGTCGGATTTGTTCCCAACCTGAACGCGGACAATGACGAGCCGGGGATTCCTGTGCAGTCTGTTCGTAAAGGTGGTCCGGCGGAGCAGGGCGGCCTTAAAGAACTGGATGTCATTCTCAAGGTTAATGACAAAGCCGTCGCCAACCAGCCAGACCTCATTGCCGCTATTCGCAAGATGAAGGCCGGTCAGGAAGTGAAACTGACTGTTAAGCGTCAGGACAAGGAAGAAGTACTGACGATTAAGCTTGGCAACCCGAGATAGGTTAATCTCGCCACCCGTTTCGGGAACTCATTCCGAAACGGGTGTGCTCTTTTGCTCGGCAAATGCGCCACGGTTACGTCCTGATCCAAACTCTCCACTCATCTCGATTCGTCTCACAGAAAATGGCTGACAAGAAACGTATCCTGTTCCTCTGCACCGGAAATTCATGCAGAAGTCAGATGGCGGAAGGATGGCTCCGAGAACTGTATGACAGTCGGTTTGCGTCATTGTCGGCAGGAGCAAATCCGGCGGGCTATGTGAATCAGATGGCTGTGGAGGCGATGGCGGAGGTCGGGATCGACATTTCGGGCCAGAGCAGCAAACACATCAACGAGTTTCTTGCGGATGACACGTTGCCCGACATCATCATTGGTGTCTGTTCAACGGCCGATGAGAACTGTCCGATTTTTCCCGCTGCTGTCGAACGCTGGCAGTGGCCGTTTGACGATCCCTATTACGCTGAGGGAACAGACGACGAAAAACGTGATGAGTTTCGACGAGTTCGTGACGAGATCAGAGCCCGGCTTGAGCAGGAATTCGGCACGTCGGAGGCGTGAGCTTCCTTCCGGCAGGGCAATGCCGGACAGTACGGTATTGCGGCTGTTCAGCAGGGCGAACGCCATTCAATGGTCTCAATCCCCCAACATGGTTGGCCACGCGAATACGATCACAATTCCACGATTGTTTGCTGATGAACGGCTCCTGGAATGAAAGACTTCAGCATCGTCTCTGGCGGGCAGACGGGGGTTGACCGCGCGGCTCTCGATGCCGCACTTGCCGCCGGATTCTCAACCGGAGGATGGTGCCCTCGTGGACGCAGATCTGAGAACGGTCGAATCCCCGACTGCTATTCGCTGCAGGAAACAGACGCAAAGTCATATGCTGTACGTACGGAGTGGAACGTTCGAGACTCCGATGCGACGTTGATCCTGATTCTTGATGAGATCAGCAGTGGTACGCGTCTGACGCTCCGCTCGGCTGAGCAACAGGGGCGACCTCATCTCGTTGTCAGGTTGTTGCCGGTGGAAGGGGGACTGTTTGAGGGGCAGGTTACTCAGCGTGATCTGATCGGCCGAGCAGTCGACTGGGTGGCAGAGGAAAACGTCACCACGTTGAACGTAGCTGGCCCTCGCGGCAGTGCGCGGACGGATGTCTACGAGCGTGCGCGCGAATTCATGGATGAGTTTCTGGCTCAGATCCTGCAGGTGTGATTCGCCTCCAGCTTAGATGATTGAATGCTGATTTTATGACCAGCCACCCCGCAAGCACGCTCGGCTGGGCGGCTTTCGCCGCTCCGCTAAGAGTTGACACCCGTTCGACCGGGCGGCACCTGGTGCTTTCGTACGTGATGCGAATTGAAGAAGTTGTGACGCGAACGCGTGTTGTGGAAAGAGGCGGGAAGCAGGTGACGCTGGAGGAACAAGTCAGAACTCCAGAATTCCTGCGTAAGTATCACCAGGGAAAGCCGACCGTTGTCGCAGCAGATGCCTGAGACGCCAAATCCAGAGTTTGTCTGGCAGGTTCTCCAGTTCAATAATTGTCGCCCTGCGTCGAACGCGTTCGAGTCAACTGCTTGCCGTCACGTGAGTCTTCCCTCAGAATTGAGTTGATTCTTCCACCTAATGAAAGTCAATCATGAGCCGACCTCAGTATTTTTTGTTCGTGACCGTTGTCTGCCTTTGTTCTGCTTCTGCTGAGGACTGGGTCTTTCCTGAAGGGGCAAAGCTGCAGGAACTGTGGAATGACGGAGATTTCACTGAGGGGGTGGCTGTTCGTAAAGATGGAATGGTGTTCTTCAGTGACATTCTTCGTGATCCAGAAAAGCCCGGGCAGATCCTGCAGTTCGATCCGAAGACAGGGAAGACCACCGTCTTTGCCAAAGACAGTGGCAAGAGTAATGGTCTGTTCTTTACGCTCGACGGTCGACTCCTGGCCTGTTGCGGTGCAAATGGAGGAGCGTTGGGGCTGTGTGAAATCACCAAACAGGGGACTGTGAAGCCATTGGTCGAGAGGTATCAGGGCAAGCGTTTGAATTCACCGAATGACCTGGTCGTCCATCCCAGTGGTGGCGTTTATTTTAGTGACCCTCGTTATATCGGTCCTGAACCCATTGAGCTGAACCACCAGAGTGTCTACCGATATGACCTGACGACAAAAGAGATTCGACGGGTTACGACTGACATCGAAAAGCCGAACGGGGTACACACATCGCCGGACGGTAAAACGTTATACGTCGCCGAAACAAACAACGGCAGTCAGGGGCGTCCAGGCGAGGTCGCGAAGCAGGGACGGATGACGCTCAATGCATTTCCGCTTCTCTCCGGCGGCAGCCTGGGGCCAAAAAAAGTTCTGGTCGACTTTGGTGATCAGCTTGGCACAGATGGAATGACGATTGCTCCCAACGGTAACATCTTTGCTGCTGTGCGATCCGAAAAACGATTCGGCATCATTGTGTATTCGCCGGCAGGAAAAGAGCTTTCCTATTTAAAGACTCCGGCATTGCCCACGAATTGCTGTTTTGGCGTCGGAGCCGCAGGTCGTGTGTTGTATGTCACGGCCGGGACCGGCCTGTATCGCGTGTCACTCGATTGAGTTCCGCCACTGATTGAAACGCCCGTTTTGTTGATTCGAACTGGGTTCCGGTGATGACTGCCAGTGTTTGACGGTAAACAACGATCCAGCTTGCCGCTGTATGTTTTCTGTAGCGTGGGAGGCGGATTCTGCTTCATCATTACTCCAATGCTGAGGATCATCATGGGCCACTGGCTGCCGGCGCAGATCATCCTTGTAATCGGAGCACTCATTCGGTCGGAGTGCCTGGCACTGCCGCCCGGCTGAGTGGGTTTGCGAGGTGGCAGCCGGTGTTATCGACTCGAATTCTTAAGATGATTCGACAGGATTGCCTGCGCACTTCCGCTAAGAGGGCCGGACGTAGAGGATTCTAACGGAGCAGAAAGAATCAACCTGCTGCGCGTGCGGCTGCCGGTTAAACGAGTTATCTAGTCGCCGGCGTTGGTGGCGCGGACATCGTCGTCCACCCATTCGTCCTGAGGATCGAACTCCGGCAGCACGACGATCAGTACTTTCATTCGCCCGAGGGCCCGGTGTTTTACGCCCGGCGGGATGACAATGGCCATGCCTCGGTGCACGTCGATGATTTCATCGTCCAGTTCCATGCGAGCGTCAGGTTCGCACTCAAGGAAGTAATAGGTTTCGGTGAGCGTCTTGTGAAAGTGCTTTTGGGCGTCTTCGCTGATTTCGGTGACGTGAAGTGTGCCGGGGAATTCACTGACCCCCTGAAACGCACGTCGTGCGGTTCCGCAAGGGCACGGCACGCCTGGAATCTCTGAAAAGTCGGCAAGGTGATATCTGCGTTCGCTCATCAGGATTACTCGATTGTGTTTTCAGCCTGCCAGTCTTTGTAACGAAACAATCCGTCGACCGGCAGAATGGTACCGGTGATGTAGTCAGCAGCGTCAGAACACAGGAACGCGGCTGCTGCGCCGATATCTGCAGGCTGTCCCATGCGTTTCCATGGGAGGGCGGCTCCTTCTGCTGCAATCGTGTCTGACGAAAACGACTCGTGCTCACCAGGGGTGTCGATCCAGCCAGGCTCGATCGCGTTAACATTGATGTGATGGTCAGCCAGTTCGACCGCGATGCTGCGGGTCATGTGATTCAGTCCAGCCTTCGCGGCACCGTACGCTGCGCAGCGAGCAATGGGCAGTTCGGCCTGGACACTGGAAATGAAAACGATTTTTCCGCCGCCTCCGGTTTCAACCATCCTGCGTGCGACCAGTTGAGACATATGGAATCCGGCGATCAGTGTCGCTTGAATGGTGTTTTCAAACAGTTCGGGGGAGCATTCCAGGAAATCTGCGCGACGGCTGAACGCCGGGTTGCTCACCAGAATGTCCACTCGATCCGAAATCGTCAGGGCATCATTTAGTAACTGCTCGCAGCCTGAGCGTTCAAACACGTTGGCTTCGAAACCGTGACAACTGTGACCTGCTGCGTTCAGTCTCTCGACGGCAGCAGCAAGGTCCGGACTATCTGGACGATCGTTGATGATGACCTGTGCGCCGGCTTCTGCCAGTTTGGTTGCGCAGCCCAGTCCGATACCACGTCCGGCTCCGGTAACGAGTGCCGTCTTTCCTTTCAGGTCGATCATCTCTGCCTCAATGCAGGTCAGGAACGAGGATTTGAATCGAATTCAGCTGCTCCGTCCTTCAGAGCACTCATGAATCCACTGAAGTCCCCGGCGTTAGCCAGCAACTGGCCGCCCTGAGACTGTCGCTTTGCCAGATCTTCCGGCGTTCCAACCGGACAACCCCATGCAACGTTGTGAGTCTTGCAGGCGGCTGAAACTGTCTCGAAGGCGGTATCCAGCGTGAGGTCTGTATCCAGTCGTTCAATCCTCAGGCCGAGGTCCCCCGGACCCACGAAGATGCCATCAAGTCCTTCGACGGCAGCGATTTCGTCGGCGGCCGCGACTGCTGCTGGCGTCTCGATCTGGACGACGAGAAACGTCTCATCGTTCACGTCTCGCATAAAGTCTGCGACTCCTTCAGAGCCCCGCACGTAGTATTCAGAATCAAGGCCTGCTCCATCAAGACCTCGATCACCGAGCGGTGGATACTTCACCGCCTGGACGAGGTCCTCCACGGTTTGCGGGTCGTTGACATGAGGAATCATCAGACCCGCTGCGCCGTCTTCGAGGTATCGATAGAGCTCTGTTTTCTCTCGAGTTCTCGGCCGCAGCATGATGTCAATGTCGTGCAGGTGCGAATGGACCAGCAGAGCCTCGACGTCTCTGTCTGCTATGTTCCGATGTTCGAGGTCCAGCCAGATACAGTCGTATCCGAAGAACGCTGCATGTTTGACGAATGCCGGGATGTAATGTCCCAGACAGCACATGCGTACGGTTTCACCATTGCGAATTCGCTGCAGAGTTTTGCTTTTTCTCATCGATGGATCCAGACGACAGAGACGAAAGTTCTTTCTCGAAGGATAGGCAGCCTCGGGGATGATGTCGATGGAATGCGAGGATCGGCTGTGTTCAGGGGACCTTTACCCGGGTTCCGGGATAAAGACACCAGGCGGCATTTCCGGAAGGTCGATGACTTCTGCTTCGCGAGTTTGCGAATCGAGCACCACGACTGTCGGACTTCGAAACATCCAGCCGCCGACTTCGCCGGGGTTGATGAACAGTCGGTCATGGCGATCTTTGACGATGCTGGGCCGGTGAGTGTGTGCAAACACGATGACGTCAGCGTCTCCAATATTGTCACGCAGCTCATTGAGCTGATGTGCCATGGTGATTTTGAGTCCGTCCCGGGTTTCATATCCGACGGGGCCCACCGCCAGCGGTCCGACAATGGACATGCCACCGTGAATGCCGCGTTGGTTGCCATCATTGTCACCGAGGCAGGCAATGACCTTTCCGGTCAGTTTTCGCAGGGACGGAACAACAAGTGGAGAGACAAAATCACCTGCGAGCAGAATCAGTTCGCAGGGTACGGAATTGAAGTAGCCGATGGCGTGACGGAGGTTGTCCACGTTGTCATGGATGTCTGCCATGATTCCGATTTTCATCCGTCTGTCCTCTTTCCCGCTGTCAGGTTTGCGTCGTCTGGGACGTCAACCAGAGGAACTCGTCCACCAATGTTCTTCTGGCTGCTCCAGCGGATGTGAATTGCAACGCTTAAAAAATGACTGCCTCTACGTAGGCTCACAGCGTGGCTTTTGCAATCCCGGAGGTGCCATGGCATTGGAGATTCATGCTTCAGGAACTGAATTCTCAGAGGGAATCGGGAGAATCAACGAAATCGGGAAAAGCCCCTCCCAGATACACGATTTGCCCCTGCTCAGCCTCATTGCAGCAATCTGCACAGTCAGCTAACCTCCGTCGGTCAAAAATCTCAGGTTGTACCTATGAGGTTGTACCTATGATGAGGCATTGACCTCCGTTTGGGCGGCAATCTGAGCCTTCATTCCGGGCAGTTTTTGTTGCTGCTGCATGAGGCGGTGCAGGTAATCAACACGCTTTGGCGTAGACCCGGCTATAAAGAGAAAAGAAAAGATGGCAGATCCTTCGGGAGAAAAACCAACCGGACAGGGCGGCCCGGACGGAAGACAGGGACCCGGAAAGCAGGGCGAAGAGCCACCACGTCGTGGTGCCGGACCGATGACGCTGCTCGTCATCCTGCTGGTGGCCGTGCTTTTGTTCTTCATGTTTGGCAATTCCGCGAAAAGAGGGGTTGAGGTTCCGTACAGTTTTGTGCTCGCTCATGCGAAACAGGACAACATTCAGTCGGCTTGTACGCATGGCGAAATTCTTTCGGGCGAGTGGCGGGAAATTCCGAAAGAGAAGCCCTACCCGGAATTTGAAGGAAAGCTGACGAGGGATTTCCACGCCTTTTTGCCGTCTCCCTATGCTGGTGACCCGAGCGTGTGGGCCCAACTGGAAGCGAATGCTGTCTTCAATGAGGAGGCAGTCCGTGAACGTGCCCGCCAGGCCAATGAAAATATCACGAAGGAGGAACTGGACCGAGCTGTGACGACGGCTCGAAATAACTTCGAGCCAGTCAAGCTGTCCTCCGAAGGGCAAAACATGAGCCGAGGTGCGGAGCTCCTCACCTATCTGTCGATCCCGCTGCTGTTCCTGCTGTTCCTCTACTTCATGATGCGTCGAAATGCTGACCCGTTTAGTGGCGGCATGATGGGAGGATTCATTCGCAGTCCTGCACGACGGTTCGAAAAGAGTGACGAACCGGTGACGTATAAAGAGGTTGCCGGCCTGAAGGCTGCGAAACAGGACCTCCAGGAAGTCGTTGAATTCCTCAAGAACCCTCGAAGGTTCACTCGAATCGGTGCTCGAATTCCCAAAGGTGTCCTGCTGGTTGGCCCTCCGGGCACAGGCAAGACCCTGCTTGCTCGGGCGACCGCGGGAGAGGCGGGAGTTCCATTCTTTTCAATCAACGGTTCTGAATTCATTCAGATGTTTGTTGGTGTCGGTGCCACTCGTGTGCGTGATCTGTTCAAGACGGCTCGCGAAGCTTCGCCGTGTATTATCTTTATCGATGAAATTGATGCAGTCGGTCGAGTCCGTGGTGCTGGCGTTGGTGGTGGGCACGACGAACGTGAACAGACTCTGAACCAGATTCTCAGTGAGATGGACGGTTTTGAGCAGACCGAAGCCGTCATCGTGTTGGCGGCGACAAACCGTCATGATGTTCTCGATCCCGCACTTCTGCGTCCGGGGCGATTTGATCGTCATGTGACGGTGGATCGACCTGCTCGGGAAGG
>CAJWGB010000081.1 GCA_913031625.1 uncultured Planctomycetaceae bacterium
CCTGTACCAGATCAACGCAGTTGCGGCCGTCCAGAACGAGTCCCTTCCTGACGGGTACATCTGCAATTTCGAGAAGAGTTGGGTAGAAGTCACAGCTCTGAATGATTGCATCTGATCGCTTTCCCGGTTCAGCCAGCCCTGGACAGACGACGATACACGGACCCCGTATGCCACCTTCGTACATCGTGGCTTTTCCGCCGCGCAGCGGTCTGTTGCTGGTTGGTCGTTCTCCCTCAACCATGTTGTACATGTTGCCGCCGTTATCCGAGGCAAACACAATGACGGTATGATCCGCGATCCCGAGTTCATCGACAGTCTCAAGAAGAGTTCCCACTGCGTCGTCCATGCTTTCGATCATGGCTGCATAAGTAGGGCACCTCTGTTCATCTTTGGGGTTCACACGCTTTCGGTACTGTTCGATCAGGTCTCGCTTAGCGTCGAATGGAGCGTGGACGCTGAACATCCAGTAGTTCAGGAAGAAAGGCCGGTCCTGATTCTTCTTCATGAACTGAACGGCTTCTTTTGCCATCCGATCTTCGATGTGTTCATTTGGTGTCTGTGGGTCCGGGTCAAAATTGTCGAACTTCCATGGTGCCACATAGCTACCAGCTGGTCCTGGGCCAGGCCAGTGAGGAATGTCGACATCGAAACCGTGCTCAAGGGGAGAATAGGGGTCACGACCGAGGTGCCATTTGCCGAAGTGCCCCGTGATGTATCCGGAATCCTTCAACGCCTCCGCGAGGGTATAGTGTTCCGTTCCCAGTCGCGTTGCTGAAACCGGGAAGATGGCCTTTTGATTTGCCGCAGCTGATGTTCCCTGCCTGGCTTTCAGGATCTCTGCTTGAAGGTGGCATCCGGGTGTTGTTATCCCGTGCCGTGCAGGGCTCTGGCCTGTCAGGATACTGGCGCGCGTTGGTGAACACAGTGGGCTGGCACTGTAGGCGCGAGTGAATGTTATGCCGCGCTTCGCAAGCCTTTGAATGTTGGGGGTCCGATAGAAGTCAGTTGTCCCGTACAGCGACGTGTCGCTCCAGCCGAGGTCATCCGCGAGAATGAAAATGATATTTGGCTGAGGCTCGGCCTGTGCGATACCGAAGACTGCCAACGCAACAAACAAATGTGTCAGGCGATTCATTTACTTCTTTCGAAATCGAAGTGAGCGTTGTGTGACGGGGAGATCCTGATCTCTGGCAGCAGGCCTGTCTACTCAGTCTGCCCCGTCCCTCCACTTCTCCACGATTTGATTGAGGGTGCCGGGAAGTTCCCCATGGCTGCGACTGGCCCCACCGATTGCTGTAGGGGCACATCAGGACGACTGTTATATTTTTCCGGTCAACCAGCACGAGTGAAGACCGAGTAATGGCATACAGGATTCGAGGAAAAGCACTGCGGCTTCGTGATCAGGCTCCATCCTGGATGATAGTGATTCGTCCCGCGCTGGCGGCCGGACTGATTCTGTTTCTGATTCCGCCGCTGTTTGCCCAGACAACCGGGGAGCCGGAGGGTAGTCCGGCCCCGTCCGCGGTCACGTCAGGGATCCCGACATCGCCGGAAGAAATCGTCAGTGCGGTTGGGTGGCCCTTTGCGACTGTGTTCATCGTGGCGTCGGTTGTTGCGGTGTCCTGTGGAATTGAACGTCTGGTCGTTCTGCGTCATCGCAGGGTCATACCTCGGGCCTTTGTGGATCGAATGCTTCAGCATCTGCGGACGGGACGGATGGATAAGCCGACGGCCGTTTCGATCTGCCACAAAGACGGTAGCCCAATGGCGCGAGTGTTTCTGCATGGAGTGCGGAAATGGGGGAAGCCGAGTGTTGAGATTGAACAGGCAGTGATTGACGGAGGCGAACGGCAGATCAGTCAGTTGAAGAAACGGCTGCGAGTCCTGAACGGTGTCGCGACACTGAGTCCTCTGATTGGGCTGCTGGGGACAGTCATTGGCATGATTCAGGCGTTTAACGATATTGCCGAAAGCAATGCGATGGGGCAGGCAGAGCAGCTTGCACGGGGAATCGCGTTGGCTCTGTTGACGACTGCGATTGGACTTTTCATTGCTATTCCGGCTTTGACTGCGTATATGTATCTGTCAGGCAGAATCGATGCGCTGGTGATGGAGATGGATGAACTGGGTCAGGAACTCGTTCATTTGATTTCGGCGGAGGCTCTGAGGGAACGGGGGCATGTTCCGGCCGACGATTCGCAGGAAGCTGTCCCCCACCCCACCGACCCGCCCTCCTTGCCCTCTGACCCTGAGGCCTGACCGTCTGCCTGCGGCAGACTGGTTTTTCATTGCTGGAGAAAATCATGCTGTCGATCATTGTGCCTGTGATGAATGAAGAAGGCAGTCTTCGCCAACTTTGGGACGAGATTCGTCCAGTTGCCGAAGAGCATGTTGATTCCTTCGAACTCATTTTTATTGACGACGGATCCACGGACACTTCGTGGCAGATCATCTCAGAGCTGATTGAATCAGATTCCCGAATCAGTGGGATTCGATTTCGGCGCAACTTCGGGAAAGCAGCGGCTCTGACAGCGGGCATGCGGGCGGCCGACGGTGATTTGGTTTTGATGATGGATGCAGACCTGCAGGACGACCCGCAGGAAATCCCTGAGATGCTGAAACTGATTGAATCAGGCCATGACGTTGTTAATGGATGGAAGAAACGTCGGTTTGATCCCTGGCACAAAGTTTATCCGAGTCGAGTGTTCAACTGGATGGTCAGCCGCATGACTGGCCTGAAGCTGCATGATCACAACTGTGGGTTGAAGATGTTTCGATCTGACGTTGCGGCTGAGATCAATATCTATGGTGAGCTTCATCGATTCATCCCTGTGCTCGCGTTTGCCCGAGGGTTTAAAGTCACTGAGATCCCGGTCCATCACCGGTCACGGCAGCACGGGGAATCAAAGTACGGTGTTCGCAGGTTTCTGCGTGGACTCCTCGACCTGCTTACGGTGACGTTTCTCATCAGTTTTGGTCGGCGGCCACAGCATGCACTGGGGGCCATTGGTCTGTTCTTTTTCGGTATCGGTGGGTTGGGGCTGACGTATCTTGCAGCTCTGTGGTGCCTGATGCGAATCAACCCTCAGTGGGTGACGGTGACAGACATTGGGAACCGCCCCCTGCTGGCCTATTCGATTGCGGCGACATTGCTGGGCGGTCAGGCAATGTCGCTTGGTCTGCTGGCAGAATTGATAGTGGCCTACACAGGTAAGACCAAAGATTCCTACAGCATTTCCGAGCGAGGTGTTCACAATGCTGCAGACGGCGCGGCCGCCAGCGAGACACATTCGTCTGAGGCTGATACAGTTGGCGAACAACGGGACGCGGGTGCTCAGGATGCTGGCCGGAGTGAACACGTTTCCTGACGTACAGCACAAGGGAACATGATTCATGGATGAGCACGATCCTCGGGAGTTACTGTCAGTGGGTGTGACTGCTGCCCACGCAGGTGGCGAGGTACTGCAGGACTGGGTCGGACGATTTTCTGTTCGGGAGAAACGCCGCGCGGATCTGGTTACTGAAGCTGACCACGCATCGCAGCAGACCATTCTGGACATTGTGGCAGATGCGTTTCCCAGGCATAGTTTCCTCGGGGAAGAGGGCTTGAATCGGGACGCCGACGGATCTGATTATCAGTGGATCATTGATCCGCTGGACGGGACGTCGAACTACGTTCACGGGTTTCCCTACTACGCAGTGTCAATTGGCGTTCGCAGAGGCGACACTTTGGTGGCCGCGGTCATTTTTGACCCGAACCGAAATGAGACTTTTACGGCAGTTGCGGGGCAGGGCGCTCAGTTGAATGGTGCCTCCATCACCACAAGTGGCGAGACAGAACTTGCTCGGAGCATGGGGATGGCCAGTCTGCCGGTTGGTGCGGATGGCACTGATCCAGCCGTCCAGAGATTTCTGAACGCTCTGGGGCACCTGCAGACTGTCCAGCGGAGCGGATCGGCTGCACTTAACCTGTGTTGTGTTGCGGCAGGGCGAATTGATGCTTTCTGGTCCACGAGCTTAAAGCCGTGGGACGTTGCCGCAGGAACGCTGATTGTCCAGGAGGCCGGTGGAATTGTCACGACGATTAATGGTGGTGCGATCGATATAATGCAGCCAGATCTGCTGGCTGCGAGTACCCTCCCAGTTGCTCAGGGACTGTCGGAGCTCTTTTCGGCAGAGGCGTAAATCCACCAGAGTCTTCACGTCGCGGGTTCCCAGGCGTAAGATTAGCAGGACAGGAAACGCTGACCTGGTGTTCCCGGTCCTCTCTGGCGGTTTCTCCAGCACTCAGAATTCCGGCTGTTCGTCGGAGTCATCACTTCTGCTCTCATGACTCGCACTCTGCCCATTCACACGGTCGCGATGGCGCTGCTGCTCACGTGCGTCGTTGGAGTGCATGCGCAGGATGAAGATGCAGCCGGCAAAGGGAGTGATCCTGATCGTCCGGCGACAGAGCTTGCGGAGCTGAAAGCAGGCACGTCACTTGTCGTGAAAGATCCTGAGACAGGAGAAGTGCGACAGGTTGAGGGTGTTTCCGGTGAGGTGCTTAAGGTGCTTCAGGAACAGGCTCGACTTCGGAAGAAAACACAGCTCTATGAATTGCATCAGCTCGAAGTTTCAGGAAACACCAAAGCTGGAATCGTAACGCTCAAGGCCGTGCTGGACATCGATATTCTGGTGTCTGATCAGTGGGTAGACGTGCCTGCCGGGTTGCAGGAGTTTCAGCTGACCCGGATCACACACACTCAGAAACCGGAAGATGGCGATGCAATTCTGGATAAGGAAAAATTGCCCGTTAAGAACTGGCTGTTGAAGGGCAAAGGGCGTCATCAACTCGAACTCAAGCTGATCGGTGAGACGCGCGTTTCTCAGAACGGTCGACGACGTCTTCGAATTGACGCGCCGGATGCAACGATCAGTCATCTGACTCTCATACCGGAAGGCGCAGTCGAGTCTGCAGAGCTCAGTACAAAGAAGCCGTTTCGAATTCAACGTGCCGAGGATTCATCGGTTGCCACGCTGGAAACGTGGGGACTGGACAAGGACACAGAGCTCTTGTGGACGCCGGCGCTCACAACTCAAACGGTCGCTACAGTTCAGACGTCAGGTCCGGCGACGATGGAACTCGATTTTTCGGCCTACTCGTTGACGATCACCCAGCCGCTGGTGATTTCGGGTGGTTCCATTGACCACCTTAATGTTCGCATGCCAGACGGGTTTCAGCGTGTGTCCGTAAGTGGCTCAAATGCTGAAACCACGGAGATCGTGGAGACTCCCGAGGATTCGGATTCACCGATTAACCGAATCGAGTTTACCGCACCTGTCACCGGCCCAATCGAACTAAAGTACGACTTTCCACTTGAGCAGACGTCTGCTCTCCAGGAACTTACTGTCAGTCAGCCGGATATCGTGGAGGTCCCAAACGAATCTGCGACCCTGGATGTGTTCGTTCCGGTCGGAATGGAAGTTGAGATTGATCGTCCTGACCTTGGGTATGTCCGCCACAAGCCAGTTGAGACAGGACGAGACAGCCGAACTGCTGTATTTGGTTTTCGCCTTCTTTCGACTCGCGCGAAACTGACTCTTCGTGTGAAAGCGACAGAGGCAATTTACTCTGTCGTTCCTCAGATCGAATTGCAGACGGAACAGTCCAATCTTGTCATGACTGCTCGGTTTGCAATCCGCCTGATTCGAGGTTCACTGACTGAGATTCCGGTCAACTGGCCTCAGTATGAGACCAGCGGCTGGCAGATTCTTCAGGGTGACGTGCGGCTGATCGAGGGCGAGGACCCTCGTCCACTGGCCGGACTCAACATTGAGTCCGGCACGTTGACGCTGCCGGAGCGAATGTCCGGTCTGTTTGAGATCGAGTTTCAGGCCATTCAGCCACTGCCCGAAGGTGGCACTCTTCAGTTTCATCTTCCCGACATTCCTTCGTCAGGTCCGCATTCGGCTTTTGTGGCACTTGTCGATTCGGACGTTTTTTCGATGTCCGTTAAGGGGCCTGAGGACGAGCTGTTTCCGCTGATCCCGGCTGGACGACTGCCTCATGCTCCTGAAGGCGAGAATGATCTGTTGACGGTACACCTCGTTGACGCCGTCGTAGAGCCGCTGCAGTTGACGATGACTCCTCAAACGTCGGAGACACGGGTCTCTGTCGCTACTTCGATCGACATTCTGCAGGGGAGTCTGCATGTCAGCCAGGTGATGCGATTTGATGTTCGGCACAAGGATCTTTCGGAGATCCGCCTGGACGTCAACGGGGTCAATCCGAACGTGCGACTAAAGGGCAGTGATTCGCCTCTGGAACGAATTCGTTCGTCAGATGGCCAGTTGGTTTACGGTCTTCCGTTGCCGGCACGCGGAACGTTTGACGTACTCGTCAATTATCTGCGTACTCCGGGCGATGATGAACTCCCGAACATCGACATCCCGCTGGTCGTCCCGTCTTCCGGGAATCAGGATCTGACCGATCTGTCCATTGGCACAAATGCATCCGATTCGCTGACTCTTGTTGATAGTGACGCGTGGCAGCGAATCTACTCTCCAGACTATGCAGCGGCGTGGAAGACGACGGAACGAAGAGACTCTGTCAAACTGAAGATTCAGCAGTCGCTTCATTCTCGTTCATCGCAGTCACCTCAGGTTGTCGTCATGAAGAGTTTTATTCGACAGCAGTCAGAACTCGTGACGCTGCTGACGGGGGTCTATCGCGACAATGTAGGGAGTGTCCTGTTTTCCGTGCCATCGGAGGTGACAGTTGTCGAAGCATGGATTGGAGACCAGCAGACATCTGATATTCGTGAAGTGCAGTCTGATGACAGTGGCAGCCGCCTGATACAGGTGATGGCAGAAGTCGATCGAACGGGTGACTCCACAGTAACTCTGATTGTCACCCAACCGGTATCGGGACCTTCGAGTATGTTGTCCCTCTGGCAGCCGGATGCTCCGCGGATTGCTGCTGCCGGACCCGAATGCAGTGTGATCTGGATTCTGGGGCAGACGACCGACGACTCGCTTGTGTACTGCGGCCGAAGACTGACCGAGGTTAACACCATGGAGTCACGTCTCTTCGGTAAGTCATCACTTTCAGTCCAGTCGGGTCTGGGGGCTGTTCTCGCGGCCTGTCATCCACAGGTCCGCATCACTGCGCTGGATCTTGTTGAACGCAATCTGACTGAAGACAGCTGTCAGGTTCTTGTCGGCTCCCTGTCAGGCAGGCCCCCTGTTGTTGCGGGGGTATCACGCAGATTTCTGCTGCTCCTGACCGCGTTTGTTGGCTTGATGACGTATCTCGCCATCCTCAGGCTGCGTGCCCTGTCGCTTGCGACAATTGTCATTGTTGGAACAGTGGCCGCGACGACGGCCGTTGCACTTTATCCCGGCCCCTCACAGCTGATCATCGTACGAATTGCGCCGGGACTGGTCATAGCGCTCTTTGCGGCTGTGCTGCAGCGCAGCCTGACGTCACAGGGGAACCGGGACCTATCGGTTCAGGAGTTTGATCAGACGACAATTTTTGCGACAGAGCAGCCGGCCAAACTGGACGCTATCGCGACTATGGTCGGACGGCCGGCCGAACAGGGTACGCCGTCGTGAATGCTGGGCAAGGCGTAGACGCCTCAAAGCTCAAGGCGCAGTTGGTCTGCCGGATGCTGTCGGTCGTGTTGCTACTGGCGACGACCGGTCACGCGCAGGAAGAACCAAAGCCTTTGCAGCGCGGACTGTCGCGCATCGACTATGAAATGCAGCTTGAGGGGACAGCACTCAACGGCACTCTTACCATGACTGTCGAAGAACCAGGACAGGCCGCAACCCTGACACTTGGAAAGACCAATCTTCGGTCGCTTCGACTTCTGTCCGGCAGGACGCCCATTTCACTGGCATCAGACTCCAGCGGAAACCTGATCCCGTTAGTATCGTTTGATACGGATACGATATCCGGAACGTACAGGGCAAAAGGGGAGACGACTGGAAAGGTCACCACGTTTGATCTCAGGCTGCCACCTGCTGAAGTTGCTGCAGTCCGGCTTGTCACTGCGACTGGAATTCGTGTCAGCAGCAGCGACGGTCTTGTTGTGTCCGCCCGGCAAACGGAAACACAGGCGACGTGGACGATCTATCCCCGAAATCCTCGTCAGCTCAAACTCGCCTGTACTGATTCGGATGCGATGCCGGGGGAACTGCGGTCAGATCTTGAAGCTTCTGCGACCGTAGACATTTCCACAGGAGACTCAGGTGTCTTGTGGGACATCTCGGCAAGCGGAGGGTTTCCGGAAGGTATGCAGCAGTTTGAGCTCAGTGCTAAATGCACGATTGTTGAAGCAAGAGCAGATTCAGTCCCGCTCGAATTCACACAAAATGGCAATCGTGTCGTGGTGCAGATCCCGGAATCCGGCATCTCGACACTGGTGCTGCGCGCAGAGTTACCCGCTGCCAGGGATCAGGAAGTCTGGCTGCCATTTCTTAAACCAGTCGCAGGTGCGAATGAGGATGCTCCCAGTCTGCGCGCGGGACAGGTACGTGTCCGTGTTTCTCCTGAACTGCTTGTCAGAGACATTCAGATGTCAGGGCTCCTTGAGAGAGATACGTCACTTGCTGCAGACGGCACTCTTACAATCGATCTGGCACCCTTTCAGCTTGACCCGACGGCAACTGTAAAGCTGACTGATGCCCGTCCTGTGGTGAGGGATTCGATTGCAGTTCTGCCTGAGTTCTCTGACGAGGCTGGCCTGGCAACGGCATGGATTCATATTCAGCCCTCGGCCGGTACGATTGGCCAGGCAGAATGGAAAATCCCATCATCATGGCGCGTGACTGAGTTGAAAGTGGCTGGTTCCGGCGAGCCAACGCTGTACCGCACTGTGGACACAGATTCCCAGTGGACTGAGCTTCATGTGATCTTTCGGAACCCGCTGACCAGCGAATCGTCTCTGACTCTGGAAGCGCGGCTGCAGAATGCTGATCCGACAGCAGCGGAGTCTGGGGATATTCCGACATTTGTCAGTGATACATGGACACGAAACGTTGAATACCTTTTTGTCAAAGAGGCCGATCTGGGGAGGTTTCCGTGGGCGGATCAGTCAATTGTAGATCCTCCGGAATGGATGGACTCACTTTCCCCTGAGTCAGTAGCGTGGTTCGCCACTCCCTCTGAACAGCCGTCACGAGAGCGAGTGTTTCAGGGTGATTCACTCTTCTGGAATATCAACTACGAAACGGCCCTCAACGGTGACAGGCTTGACGAGACGTTGATTCTCGAACTGCGGACTTCAGATCGATTCCCACGGGAGCTTCAGTTTCAGACCACATCCCCTGCCGACCTTGACGTGAGGGTGGCGAACGGCAACCAGCCCCTGTCAGCTACGCGCGGGGGCGTGGAGGCGGGAGTTTACACATGGAATGTTTCTCTTTCCGATGATTTGATTCCTTTGAGTGATCTTACCCTGCGGGCGACCGCATCTCGACCGCTGACCTCCGGTCGGCTGAAGGCGACCCTTGTCTCAGTTCGAGGTGCACAGTCTGCAGGCGGAATCATCCAGAGTCCGGTTGCTCCACTTGTCTATTCCGGTCCGGAGCAGTCGGCTGGGTCTGTCCCGTACCCTTCGCAGCCACTTACCTATTCACTTCAGATCACGCGACTGGAGGGGGAAACAGCATCACCTGTTGTCTCAGGCATGTTGTTCACGATGTTTACGGCTGACGATGCCGGAGCATTTTGCTCTGAGTCCCACCAGGAACTGGATATCACAAAGCGTGCCGAACAAACTCAAATCACACTCTCAGTTCCGGAGTCGGACCATCTTGTTGTTCGCGTGGATGATCGACCGGTGACAGTCAGCTACGGCGACGGCGGCACTACAATACCACTTCCGTCAAACGCGACACGAACTCGAATTGCCCTGACCTGGTATCAGACCGGCCAGGAGCATCAGGAGATGTCAGTAGCTCCTGCTGTGGTTGACGGCGCAGAGAATCAAACGCTCAATGCAATAGTGATTCTCCCCGAAGGCTTCGTGTCGAATCTGGCTGGAAAGAAGACTGGTTCAACGGAATGCCGAGCAGCAGTTTCCAGACTTGTGAATGAGTCTGCTCAGGGATTTCAGGGGCGATGGAATCTTGCAGCTGTCAATGGCGGCTTTCTTCTGCCCGATGTCTCTGTTGCAGTTCCCGTTCGATTGCACAACCGTTTTCTCGATGCATCACTTCTCGCACTGGCGGCGTTCGTCGCATTTGGGTTGGGGTGGGTTGTCTGTCGATTTCTGGATTCGGGCCTTTGGCTGAGTGCAGTCGCTGCTGCCGGACTTATTTTTGTACCGTTGCCGGTTGTCTGGGATCCAGCTCGGCTGGGAATTGTGTTAGGGACTCTGGTCCTGGTTTGCCTTCGCGCGTCAACCAGTCGCAGATGGATGCCAGCAACAGCAGTCTTCCTGCTTCTGTCAGGTCATGCGCCGATCGCCCAGGCGCAGGTTGACGGTGAGATTCCGTCGAATGTGGAATCTGATGCGCTCGTGTTGAAGACTCGAACGACTGCGACATTTGAGTCTCCTCAGTCGTGTCTCGTAAAGATTGAGTGTGAGGTGGCCAGTCTGCCGGATTCGAAGTCCGTCCTTCGGATTCCGGGGGACGATCCGGCTCTGATTAGCGCTTCTCTGGACGGCAAGGCCGTTTTTCCTGTTCGCACGGCGGACGGATTGAAGCTGATCATGAATCGTCCACCACCTTCACAACTCTCGCCGGAGCAGGGTGTTCAGGCTGATGGCCCTCGATCGATCGGCCCATGGAACCTTCGAAAAGTCGCTTATACCTATCGAGCCCTTCCAACGATCAATCGCTCGAATTATCGAATCCGGGTCGCCGTTCCTCCTGCCGCGGATTCCATGCTTCAGTTCAATGATGAGAGTGGTTTATCCGGCAAAGTGCTTGTGGAGGACAGCGGAAGGCTGCGTACCGTGACCAGTGAGGTCATGCGGCTCGAAGATTCGACCGTCGATCGGATCGAACTGACGGTTCAGTCGACAGGTGCAACGTCCACGGTTGAGGCCGATGAGAATTCCGGTCTGATCTGTACGGCTGACCTGAGGCCGGCCCGACAGCGACTGACCTGTGAGTACTTCCTTACGGATTCTGAAACGGCTGAGCGAAACATTGCTGTTGGAGTGAGTCCGGTCTATCAGGTTGTCGACGTTGCAACACGTGGCGGTGATCCATTGAAATGGTCATTGCGAGATAACATGCTCACTGTGGAGGTGGAACCGGTGAATGGTGAGCAACGATTTGTTGTACAGCTGCAGACGGATCGGGCGACGTCCGTTCGTCAGACAATTCCAGTGGGGTTGCTCGCAGGAATCAACGGAACACGTGCCGGACGTGTTGTTCTGTATCCGGTGACTGACGCCAGATTTTATGTGGCGGGAGTCACTGCGGAAAAGGAAGATCTGACTAATCAGCTTGTAGTCCCCGGCGGTGACGAGACAGAGGCGCAGGGACGTGCTGCTGATCTGATGCTTCGTGTGCCTGATGACTGCGAATCGCTTGAGGTCGAGTTGGCCGCCGTACCTGTAAGCCGTGAACCACGGCTCACACAGACGGCGATTGTGCGAGAATCAAGCGTTGACTGGACCCTCAATGCATCCATCAATCTCGCAGGACAGCCTGTTTTTCGTCAGGTGATCAGGATTTCAGGTGCGGTGCGGATTACTGATGTGACTGCTCAGAGCGAAGGTGTTTCGAGAATTCACTCATGGACTCAGGACGGAGACCAGCTTGTCATTTCTTTGAGACAGGCGGCCAGATCGGAACTGATCCTTGAGGTAAACGGAGTTCTCGATCGCTTGCCGGATCAGGAGTTGCTGCTGCCGTTTGTCACCATTCCGGATACTTCGCTTTTGGAATCCGTGCTGTTGCTGTCCGCCGGGCCACGCATCGATGCAACGATATCTGCGCTGGGAGGAGCGCGTCCTGACGACGTTCTGGATGATATGACGGTTCCGGCGAATCCGCTGCGTTTCACCCTGCAGGAAGAACGTCCGCTCTCGATCAGTGCCAGCGAACGAAAACAAATCGGCGTTGATGCGGTCGTCTTTCTCTATAACGAAGACCAGAATCAACGTTGTGCGGTTATCTTGAATGTTCAGGCAGTTGACGTGGCATCAACTCTGCAGTTTCGTGGACCTGCGGGGGCAACTTCTGCAAAGCTGATGCTGGATGACCGATTCCGAAACATCTCTGCGGGAGATGGCGGATTGTTCTCAGAGCGTTTGAGCAGGACCGGTTCCACACCAATCATCTTTGACGACGTGATTCCGGGAATTCGCGACGGAATGCTGACTGCCCCACTTCCGGAATTCAAAACGGAAGTCGAGATCCGTTCCAGCTTCGCGTTCGATCTTCGATACAACAATGCAATCAATGTTCGATCCGCAGCTCCACCTGACTGGGCATTGGCTGCTGCCGATGCTGCCGAAATCGACGCGCGGACCAGCGGAGTCCTGCCGGTGTCCTGCAGCGTTTCCGAATCTGGTGAAGTTGTACGAATGAGCGTCAAGACGGGAGTGGATTCGCAGGAGGAATCAACGGTGGACTCTGTGTTTTCTCAGGGGCACCATCGTGTCACATGGACTGATTCCGGGTACGCAGGCCACACTGCGTTTACTGTGTTTCATCCAAACAGCAGCGTGGTTACATTGAAGGTGCCCGTGGAAGTCTGCGTGACGCAGATTACCGTCAACGGAAAGTCGCAGACTCTCCGCAGCGATGGTACCGGGTTTGAAGTGGCCGTTGCCGGAGCGGTGTCGACAATCGAGGTTTACTGGCTGAATACTCTCTCTTCTTCGCTGTTTAGACTGCAGGACGATATCCGGTTGCCGGAGATTGACTCTGCACGTGCTCGAACGACAGCCTCACTTCACCTCCGTGACAGACCAATCTGGCACGGATTTCCGCTCGAACAGATCTCCCGGACTCAGTTGAGTGAGATTCAGACGATTCGTCTGCATGCCGGCGTTCAGTTTGCCACGCAGAGCTCAGAAATTGCCGGCGACCCTGACCTCGCGAAGTACGCGGAGGAAATTAATGACTATCTGAATGAACAGTCACCCGGTGCGCTGGCAGCCAGGGACAGGTTCATGAACGCAGTCGCAGAATCGGAGTTGTTGATCAATCTCAATGATGCCAATTTGTTTTCGGTCAGTATCATGGCCCGGCCTTCGATGAAGCAATCGACGCTCGGTGGCGGTGCTTTACTCACGTTGCTGCTCAGCGTCGTGTTTTCGCGCCGCAGAAGGGTCTCGGCAAAGGCGTCTGATACCCAGACTGAAGCTGGGGAACCAGCTGTCGAATCGTAACCCGATGCGTCGGAAGATCGTCCGTCAAACGCAGCATGTGCTGCGTCCGGAACCCGCAGCATAGGTTTCGGTCTGCATCTACTCTCTTGTGATGAATTCATCCAGATTCATCAGCAAACGGGCGACAGCAGTCCATGCCTGTTCAGTTTCCTGAAATCGCTGCTGACTGGTCTTGAGGTAGCCCTCCAACGCATCCAGTTCGCGTTGATTGGGCACCCGAGAAAAGCACTTTCGAAATCCCAGTTTCAGTCGTTCTCGCTCCGACCCGTCGGCTGATGCCAGTGTGTCACCAAAGGCCTGAGCAAGTTCATACATCGCCTGTGAATTCGCCACCGTCAAAGACTGCAGCGGAGTGTTGGACCGATCCCGTCGAGTGCAGGTTGCGTTAAACTTCGGGACGTCGAATGTCTCGAGCATTGGGTACGGAGCACTTCGGTAGAACCATGTGTACATGCCGCGACGAAACCTGTCGGCACCCGTACTTGTCTTCCAGTTCTTCCTGCGTTGAGTGAATGCGTAGACTCCGGCTTCCTGAGGCGGAAACACTCCCGGGCCGCCAATCTTCGGGGACAGCTGGCCGCTGACAGTGAGTGCAATGTCGCGGACGATTTCAGCCTCGACTCGCAGCCGATTCTGACGAGCCAGCAGGAGGTTAAGAGCGTCAATGGACTCGAGATCCGGACGCGCCGCGGACGATCGCCGGTACACCTCTGACATCATGATGAGCTTGATAAGTTTCTTCTGTGACCAGCCCAGTCGTTGAAACTCAGTCGACAGCCAGTCCAGCAAGTCCGGGTGAGTAGGAAGCGTTCCCTGAATTCCAAAGTCGTTCTCTGTCTCGACAAGACCACGTCCAAACAATCGCATCCAGATTCGATTGACGCGGACTCGAGATGTCAGCGGATGCTCCGGCTCAATCAACCAGCGAGCAAAGTCGAGACGGTTTCCATGTTCCGTTAATTTGTGCACAACTGGCAGCACCGCTGGCACTCCAGGCGAAACTTCATCAGCAGTTCGCAGAAAGTCTCCTCTGATCTGGACGTGCGTCGTTCGCGGTTTGTCCAGTTCCTGCAGGATCATACTGGTTGGAATTGCCTGGCGAATGCCGTGGAGTTCTTTTTTTGCCAGCTCCAGTTCTTTCTGCACCGGTGCAAGCACGGAGTCCTGCTTGAGAAAGGCGGCTTCCAGCTTCTTCTTCTGTTCGTCGCTCCGCTTGTCTGCGGGCACATTTACGAGTGTGGCCAGTGCAGAGACGTCTGGATTGTCCTGCCACTCGTCTTCGGAAATGCTGAGTCGGAAACGACCAATCCCGTAGTCTTTCTGGTGGAACTGGAGTTTGAACGTCAATGCATGATTGAGTTCCACTTCCAGTGGAACGGGGAGCACAAACCATGCGGTTCGATTGCGGTTCAGGCTGCCTTCGGGAGCTCCGTTGATCGCCCAGCCAGTGTCGTCTTTACCATCAATTGATTTTGCAACCTCGTAACCCGGCTGTGAGTGCTCGGCGGCGGCCACGTTGAACCGCAGTTCGCGCCCATCGCCCGTGCGGAACCAAAACTCTGACAGAACAAAGTTTCCGTTGCCCGCTCGTCCCGGGCCGTTCTGAGGAAGTGACTCGTCCGTTAGAACATCGAGTCGGACAGACCTCACTTTGGTCAACGGACTGCGCGTCGTCGCATGATACTCATCAATCGATCCGGGTTTGCCTTTCACCAGGAGAGACTTGTCCGCCTGGGACCTTAGCTCGGAGCCGTGCAGCGAACGGCCGGATAACTCAAGGACAGTCCAGCCTTCATCCGGATTCTCTTTGCCATCGGCCGCCTTTGCCGCCGCAGCAAGAATCGCCTGTTCCCATTGCTGCTGACGTTCATTCCGTTGCGGATCGTTCTTCAACTGTGATTGAAGTTTGTGTTGTGTGGCTTCCAGTTCGCTTATGCGTGTCGTTTGGGTCGGCGATGGGACCTTGATTCGCGGAGTTTCTGAGTTCGCGTCAGCAGTTGAATTGAACCAGGCGTACAACCGGTAGTACTCGTGCTGAGTGATCGGGTCGAACTTGTGTGTGTGGCATTTGGCACATCCGACTGTCAGTGCCATCCAGACCAGGCCGGTTGTGTCCACCCGGTCTTTTACCTGTTCGTCTCGAAATTGATCGGCCTTTGTACCACCTTCACTGTTGATCAGGGTGTTACGGTGAAAGCCGGTGGCGACCTGTTGTTCAAGGGTGGCGTCTTTGAGCAGGTCACCTGCGAGCTGCTGAACTGTGAACTGGTCGAACGGCAGGTCTTCATTGAATGCCCGGATCACCCAATCTCTCCAGGGCCACATTGTTCGTTCGTTGTCATTCGTGTAACCATGTGAGTCAGCGTATCGCGCCTGGTCAAGCCAGTGACGTCCCCATCGCTCGCCGTAGTGAGGATTCTGAAGGATCTCATCCAGCAGGCGACTCCACGCATTGGGGCCGTCGTCATGCACGAATGCGTCAACCTGTGCTACTGTCGGCGGAAGACCAAGCAGATCAAGGTATGCACGTCTGATGAGGGTGGCTCGCTCTGCGGCAGCTGACGGCTTGATGCTTTCCTGTTGCAGTCGCTGGTTGATGAACGCGTCGATCGGCGTTCGAGCCGGAAGATCCGACTGTGGGACTGCCGCGCGTCGAATGGGTTGAAATGACCAGTGTCCGGCATATTCTGCGCCCGCATCAATCCAGCGTTTCAGGAGATCAATCTGCTGCGCGTTGAGAGGCTTTCCGAAATCTTCCGGAGGCATTTTTGTGTCGGGGGCGGCAGACGACACACGCTGAAATACGTGGCTTGCTGCCGCGTCGCCGGGACGGATCGCAGCGCCACCGTCGATTACTTTGATGGCAGAGTCACGTTCATCAAGCCGTAATTCTGCCTGCCGCGCATCGTCGTCAGGTCCATGACACTGAAAACAGTGGTTCGACAGGATCGGACGAATGTCTCGATTGAAGTCTGGTTGCTGTCCTGAACAGACAGACGCCAGTGTAATGATGGCAGCAAGTCGAAGTGAATTCACAGCGGGTGCCCTGGGAGAAGCTTTGCGGAGAGGCACCCATTCTGAAAATCGACCGGCAACAATGCAAGGACCTCCGCATCCCGCTACGCCGTCTTGCTGGTCAGGAATCCTGAAGTGATGCGCCCATTCCAGGCCGATGCCATTCTCGTTCCGGCTGTTGCACGGGCTGCCACGATGTGGATTCCAAAGCATGATAGGCGGCTTCGATCGTCAAAGCGGATGCCAGAGCGTCGCGAGCCGTGTATTCAAGGTGGTCCACACCTGGAATAGAAGCTGCGAAGTTTTTGAGTTGAGCGGTAAGGGCAGCGTGGCGATTGAATCCGTCCCCAAATACTGTCCAGTTCTTCTCTCCTGCACGCTGAAAGCGGGACTCTTTCTTTCCGATCTGCAGAGTGCCGGCTGCCCCATAGATACTGATGAAATGGGGAGTGTCCTTGCTGATGCTCCATGAGAGATCAATTGTTCCCAGGGATCCTGCGTCGTTCTTCACCATCAGTCGAACGGTGTCTTCAACGTCGAGATCCTGAATCCGGTGGCCTTCCATTACCTGCAGTTCCATGACGGGACCCAGCAGGTAGCGAACCAGATCGATGCTCTGTGGACCTCGGTCACGAAGCACGCCGCCTCCACTGATACACGGATCCGAGTTCCAGCGTCCAGCCATGTCGATTCGACGTGCAAACGTGTTCTCGAAGAGAATGACCTCGCCAAGTTCTCCATCGAGAATCATCTGACGAGCTGTCTGAATGTCATTGTCGAAGCAGTAGCTGGAAGCTATCGTAAACTGAACATCATTGTGATCAGCTGCTGCAATCATGCGACGTGTTTCCATGGTGCTGACGCCCAGTGGTTTTTCGCACATTACATGAATTCCAAGATTCATGAGTTCAATGGCAATCGCTGCCTGTGTATTGGGTGGTGTGCAAATGATGGCGGCGGTCGGACGCAGTTCGACGCACATGGACTCAATGTCGTCCCATGCTGATGCGCCGGTGACCGCTGCGATTTTTTCTGCGGATGACTTGTCGATATCGGCGACACCCGTGAGTCGGAAAGGGAGGTTGCCGGAAAACGCCCGAGCATAGGTGCGAGAGATCTGGCCGGCGCCGATGAGTACAAAGGTGGGCTGAACAGGAGCGATCATGAATGACTTTCAGGGACAGATTTTCACTGGTGTAGGGTGTATGCCGGCAGTTGTGCCCCGTCGCCGGCTCTGAACTCCTGTCTCGATGAGAAGACTGGACAGGGATTCATTTGGTGAACATTAGGTTGCGTTGATCTCCACGCCCTTTGTCATTCGACTTACTGCTGTGGTTCGTTTCAGAGGCCTGTTAAACTCTGCCGGTTATTCGGAACGGGAAAAATCCGGCCTCCATTTCCGAGCTGAGGACCTCGAAACTCGTGAACCGGGTGGTCGCAGAGAGGAACTCCCCTGCCGTACACTCCGATTCTGAATCGCCAATCGGCAGAACCAATACAATCGGACCTCGCACTGCGGGTGTCGCTGAATTCGCCGTCGTGCTGATTGAGCATTCTGATCGTGGCGCAGGAGCAAACTAACTTCCAGAAACGGCCCCTGTTTCCGGATGCTTCATGAAGCCCGCCCGCGACATATTTAAGCACTCATCAATCTATCTGATTGGCCAGATTCTGACCCGGATGGCGTCAGTGCTGCTGTTGCCGTTCTATACGCATGTGCTGTCACCGGCTGACTATGGTGTCACAGCAATCCTCGACCTGACGGCAGCACTGCTCGCGACATTTGTTGCCGGTGGCATGGTTAGCGCCGTGACACGTCATCCTTCGAGAGTGACGACGATAAGCATCATGACCGTGTCTGGTGGACCGGGCTGACGATGGTTGCTGTTGTATGCACGATTCTGTGTTCCGTCATGATTGCCGGAAGCCAGATTCTGGCCGACGTGACACTGGGCGACGAAGTTCCGGACGGGGCATGGTTCTATACGTTGGCGATCCTGACGATGTGGTTTACCGTCGTGGGAATGATTCTCGACGCGTATCTCCGCGCGATGAAATGGTCCGGCACCTTTGTAACCATTTCCCTGGGCCGACTGCTGTTCAACATCGGGCTCAATGTCTGGTTGCTTGTCGGACTGGATATGGGGGTCGAAGGCCTGCTGCTGGGCAATCTTGCAGCGACCGTACTTCACACAACAGTTCTCATGGCTGTCTTCGTTCGAAGTAGAGGTCGCTACTGTACTGATCGCGAGATCGGACGCCATATGTACCGATTTGCTGCGCCGCTCGTGATTACGGCTCTGGCCAGCATGGCAATGCATGAAGCAGACCGATACTTCCTGAGGATCTGGGTCAGCATGGAAGAAGTGGGAGTCTACTCCCTGGCACATAAGATTGGGTTTGCAGTTAACACACTCTGTTTGCTGCCGGTGACTTCAATCTGGCATGTCACGATATACGACATCGAAAAACTGCCGAATGCCCGAGACACATTTGCGCGTGTCTTCGGTTGGTTCGCGTCTGGTCTGGGAATCGTGCTGCTTGGGGCGGCGCTGACAGTGCATCCTGTTCTGCCGCTGTTGACACCGGAAGCTTACGGAGACTCCATTGATCTGATCTCCGTGATTCTGCTGGGATTCTTTGCGTTTGGGCTCAGCTTCATGTTTGAAGTTCCGCTGCTGCTTACGAAGAAGACCAAACTTACTGTACCAGGCTCCATTGCGGGGCTGGTCGTAAATGTGCTGGCCAACATGCTGTTGATTCCACTGATCGGCGGCTGGGGAGCAGCATGGGCGGGAGTGCTCACCTATCTCACATTTTCATTCCTGATCTACGCGGCTGCTCGCAAAGTGATGCCCATTCCCTACCAGTGGACGCAGTTTATTGGCGCGACTGCTGGGTTGTGCCTGACATGGCTGGCTGTCCGATACTGGGTCTTTCCGGTAACGGGAGTCGTTGGCCAGTTAGCTGTATCGGTTGGTGTCTGCGCTCTCTGGGCAGTTGTGCTGCTGCGGAAAGATGGCATGAAGTTGCTTGCTCAGCGCCGCCGCAGTACACGAGCTGAATGCAGTATGCTTTCAGAAAACTCGGGACTCGTCCAAGAGCCGCAACGATCTGAATCGGCGCCGGTTTAGCTGATTACAGCGATCTAAGAAATGCGATGACACTGCTTCGCGCATCCACATCCAGATTTCGAAACGCTTCCTTGATCTGTTCTGCTTCGCCCCCATGCCAGAGGATGGCTTCTTCCAGTCGGCGAGCTCGTCCGTCGTGCAGCCAGGCCTCTCCGCCGCTCACTCCTTTGGTAAGTCCGATTCCCCAGAGTGGTGCTGTGCGCCATTCAGATCCTGATGCACGCCCTTCAGTCAGCTTGTCGGCAAGTCCTGGCCCCATGTCGTGCAGCAGCATGTCGGTCCAGGGCTGAATCTTCTGACTCCGTAGTTCTGATCGCTCTGCCCATTGACTGGTTTCAAAACTCGGGACATGGCACTTTGCACAGCCAATAGATGAGAACAGCTGGGAGCCACGTTGAACTTTCTCACTCTCAACATCGCGCCGTGCGGGAACGCCCAGTGTGGAAATGTAGGCGGTCAGGAGTCGCAGAGATTCGTCACTTAGTTCAGGATTCTCATCCGGCTCCTCTGCGCCGTCGGTGCTTTGGAAGACCGATGTCGTTACTCCCATGTCACTGTTGAGTGCGCCGGCGATCTGATGGCGAACAGTCGGCTGAGCGGCTTTGTAGCCAAAGCGTCCGAGTCGCGGCACACCGGACTCGGGGTCGCGGACAATCTGAGGGCGGCCGGAAATGTCATCGTTGTCTGCGTCGTCCGGGTCAGCCAGTTCAAGGATTGCAGATTCGGGAATCGCTTCCAGTAATCCAAGTCCCACCAGTTGAGGGCTCAGACGAACCGAATAGTAATTGGGGGAGACACCAGAGAATGCGTACGCCGGTTTTCGAAGCTGATAGAAAGTCCCATCCGTGAAGGCTCCATTTGAGGTTTCAAATCTCGTGATCCTGACAAATCCTTCCCCTTCGGTGCCATGCGATTGCAGAGCTGAGCCCAGCGCATCGTGAGGAGATCCGTTGGTTGCTGAGGTCTTTACGACTGTCGCGGACAGGGGCTCGTTCACCTCTGTGGGCAATGCTCGCCCGTTGTTTCTGTGGCACGCAACGCAGCTCCCGGCAGCCCATGCCGGACCGAGCTTTCCCTGTTGTTCTTCGTAGACAGGGTTCGGCTGCTCTGAGTGCTGCCCGGTGCCGAAGTGAGTATGATGGAGTCGTCGTCCCAATACGAAACTCTGAGCATTCGCCGGAGACATGTTGGTTGCCATTTGCTTGAACCGCTGAGCAGGCTCATCTGACATTGGAACGTGGAGCGTCGTAAATCCGCCGGCCATTGAGGCCTCTGCCAGCGGGACCGAATCGTTCTGCTCCCCACGTGGTTCCCACGGCACGATTCCTCTGCCGATAATGTAGAGATATGCGGTCCCGTAGTAGTTGTTTCGACCGTTGGTGGCATCCTTCAGAAATGGACTGAATTCAAACTCCATGCGGTCACCCACACGAAGCTCTCTTCCCTCGGCAGCATTGCGTGAAATGCTGGTGGCGTACTGATTAGGGCGTGTCTCTTCCATGACCACGTTGTGAAAGTATTCAGCGACCGTGTTTCGGCCTCGAAAGAAGGCACGGAAATTGGGCTCATTCAGCGGCGCCAGGGAGCTGATTCTTACATCAATTGTCGTACCACCCATTGCAACATGATCGATTAACTCAATACTGACTGTGCGCTCTTCCCAGTACCAGCTCAGGAAATGATCGTAGGCCTGGAACTCAGATTCACGAGCATGGCGATCACGCACACGATCTCCCAGTCGAGTGACAAGCGCCTGTTCGGTTCTCTGAAGCGTTGGCGGCTGCAGTTCGGAATCCTGTGAAAACAGCGGAACGACCGCGAGTGAATCCGAATCGTCGGCCTGAACGAAGCCGACGACCAGCAGAAGAAATATGAGCAAACTTGTCATGTTCAATCGCCACTCACTGACAGAGAAGAAAGTGTGCCGGGAGCCGCAGATGATAGCTCGGGCAAACAGAGACACCAGTGGAGAGAACTCTGGATCGTGGTCGAGTTAAACGACATGCTTGCTCAGTTCGTCGAGAGCATGCGTGACATGAGGACTCGGCTGACTGCAGAATAAGCGGCCTGCGCTGCCAGTCGGTTGCCGTCCCGATTCACATGCACAATGTCATTCGGGATGTATGTCCTGACGGCCCAGTCTCGATTCTGCTGAAACAGACTTACAACATCAGCAACAGCCAGTTGTCGATCAGTGGCGATTTCATCCAGAACTTCCTGATACTCAATCCGCGGACTCCAGCGACCACCGGCTTGAGGCTGGTCGGGCCACTTCACGGGGATCATTGCGATACCACGTGAGCCGCACAGATCTGCCATCGATGTTATGTTTGCTCGAAAGGAGTCCAGCGGAACTCGACGAATCCAGTCCGGTCGAGGCTTGGCGTAGTTCAAAGAGGCTGCTTTCGCCCAGTGCTGATTGGGACCTGGCGCCTGAGTCACTTTCTTATCACGGAGGCTCGACAGGCCTGCTGCCATCAACTGCACCAGTCGACTGTTCATCAGGGTGTCGTGAACCGGAGAAGACTGAGCCAGACGTTCCGCGTGTTGACGGTCTGTCTGTTTATCCCAGTGCCAGAAGTCATTGTTCGCATATGAGGCCATGACAAGGTCGGGACTGAGTCGGTCGAGCTCCTGACGCATGTGCTGGAGTCCCTGGAATGATGTGTATCCAGGCACGCCTGCATTGATAACCTGAAATTGAATCTGCTCGTCCGGGAACCGACTGTTCAATAGTTCCTGCAGTTGTGAGGGCCATGTGTCTTTGATTGGATTACCGATTCCAAACGTGCTGCTGTCTCCGAAGCACACAATTCGAAATGTGCCCGGCTTCTTTGTGGGTGCAAACTCCTCGGAGCGAAACCCG